>NZ_JARGEJ010000054.1:0-29031 GCF_029211245.1 Robertmurraya sp. DFI.2.37
TCTTGAAGGATATCCTTTTCGCTTGCATTTGGTCTTTCGATGTAATGCTGTAATGCATGCTTTATGATTTGTAATTTCTTGTATTCCTTCATGGTTTCACCTCGCAAACTATGAAACATAATACAAAATCTATTTAATACGCCTTGCCGCCATGTTTATAAGAGCGCTGCTTATTTCGCTCCATTTTTGATAAAATTGCCTTTTCTAAGTCAAGGTTTTTAGAACCGCAAAGGTCAAAAATTCTTATACAAACATCTGCAATTTCCTCAATAAAATTTTCTTTGTCACCTTTACGATCAGCTTCCAGTGCTTCACTAACTTCACTGTGGATAAGAGCAAGTAAAGTTCCTGTTTCTCTCGGTTCGTCATGCCAACCTTTTGATTTTGCTGTTTCAAATGCCTGCTTGCACAATTCATTTATCATATTTAGTCCTCCACTTTTGTTTATCCGTTTCTAGTTCTGCCCCTTTTTTGTCCATTTCGGTAATGAGGTTTCCGTTCCTTCGCTGCCTCATATTTTTGCTTTTTTATCACTCTTTTTAAATAGCGAATGGTTTTGTCTTTTTTTAAATTAGCTCTTCTCAATTGCTTGTTTTGTAGAATAATATTGCCTATTTTGTTCATGAGTTCTTGATAAGTGGCATCGTCCATTCCTGTTCCCGCCGCCTTTCACTTTTACAAGTATGGCAAACTCTTTTTCCGTCAACGATTGTGGTGTTTTTGGTCTCAACAGGTTTAAAACAATTGGTGCAACTGGTTAACCTCATTTTTACCCACTCCTCATAAAGAGAATCCTTCTATTTTTTCATCCATGATATCTTGATTAATACCTATATATCGCATAGTTACAGCAGGAGAAGAATGATTAAATATCTCTTGTAAAACGGCCACATCTTTATACTTTTGATAAAAGTGATAACCAAATGTCTTTCTCAAGGTGTGGGTTCCTATCTCGGTTAGTCCAACTTCCTTAGCTGCAGCATTTAATATCTTCCATGCCTGTACACGGTGAATACGATCTGCTCCTCGCCTTGACTGGAAAAGATACATTTTATTGTCCTTATAAATCGTAAACTTACTAATATGTTCCTGGAGCTCGTTGTTAATCCGAAACCGTTTTAACTTACCTGTTTTCTGCTCAGTGATGACGATATGGCTTTTACCCCTTACGTCGCTTACCTTTAGAGCAAGCAAATCACTTATTCTCAAACCGGTGTTAATACCTAACGTAAACAAGAAATAATTCCTATAATGTTGCTTCAATAGAACTTCTTTCATAGCTTCAATATCAGCTTTATTACGAATAGGTTGTACGGTTTTCAACGGTCTCACTCCTTTAAGATATTAGTCTTCTAATCCCTTAAACTCGTAAGTTCCAGCATTTAATCTTCCCAGTACCCTACCAAGCATACTAAAGCGCCTACAATAACCATGAAAACAGGCAACAACCACTTCCAAATAGGATGTTTTTCATTCAGGAGAAAGATGATTTCTTTCTCCTTTTTCGGTACAACGATTTCTGCTTTTTTATATTCCTCTGCTAGTTTGTCTAAGGCGCTATTCATGAGCGTTTTCCTCCTTTACTAGCCATTCCAAAAAGGCAATTGTTTTTTCTAATATCTCAATAGATACTTCACGTTTCCTTTGAGCTTTTGGAAAAGATTTAATAACCTTTTCCATGTCAGGCACCTTCTTGCATTTCCATTAATTTTTTTGTTAAATACGATTCCATTTGTTCACTATTTACTCCCTTTTCGGTTTGACTCTGATACCACTCATTAAATTTTTCTTCGGGGTATTTTAACGTTTTCCATTTTGCAATGAGAATGTTTTTTGATGAGTCATCTTCGCTAGGCAATGCCCATTTCGGAAGTGTAGGCGTTTTCCAATAAAGGAACTTCCCATCTTTTGTTTTAGCTTTATTCCATCCACTCATATTTTTTGGTTTTTCAACTGTGCATTCTGCAAACGACTCTGTTAAGTCATATAAATATCTACCGATTCCGTAACCACTTGCAGCAACTCTTTTGAATGCTGCTGATATACCACCTTTAAATGCTTCTACTTGAGTTTCACTTGCTCCATTTTCTTTATAAATCCAACCATGCTCCGTTTTTACTCCTAAACGACAAATCATATTTCCATCTGTGGCGCGGTATTCATCTGTCCAACCATCCCATCCAAACACTTCGTCTAAGCGTTTTTGAATGGCTCTCGCTTGCACATAGGCTAATACCATAGCCCAAGGTCTATTGTTCGAAATACCACAACTCTGAACCCTGAATTCAATGTCCGATGCAGGAAAAGGCTTTTGAAGTTGAAAAGATTTATCTTTATCAGTCATACTCCACAACCTCCATATTTTTGATTTCTCCACGTTCAATCATTTCGCGATACAAATACTCTGATATAAGCTTAAAGCCCTCCTGCGTGGCTACATGTGGCTTAGATGCTATGAGGTATATTGTCATAAATCATTCCCTCCGATATAATAAAGATGAGTGTTTTTCAAAGGGGCTAATTCAGATGGCGGTCTGATTAGCCTTTTCACTAATCCAATTTAATTTCAAACTTTTCATTCCTCTCGACTACGGTCACACCTGGAACAACTTCCCCATTTTCATCAATAAGCTTTCCATCGTAAACTGAACATTTTTTCTTGAGTTCTACCCAATCCGTAGACTCTTTCACTTTGATAAACCCTGTTGACTTGGCATAAGAGAACAATTCTTCATCGTTCTTTACGAATTCCGGCTGTTGTTTCTTTAAACTGATTTTTCCATGTGGTAAAGAAATGGTTTTCTTTGGCTTCTTTCCAGCTTCTACTTGTTTGGCAACTTCTTCACGAAGGTAAAATTCTAGTTGGTCTGAGTAAAACTGTTGCTTTTCTACAAATTCTTTCTTTGCTTCAACTCCCCACTCTTTGATTTTTTCAATTTTTGCTAAGAATGGTGCTATTTGAGTTTCTATAATTGAGTCAATTTCCTTTTGCTTTTCATCAAAATAAGCAATTCTACGACTAGCTTCTGCGGCTGTTTCAAGGTCTGTTACTCTAAATGGTTGGTAAACAACTTCTTGCTCTTGTTCTTCAATTTCGGTTAATACAGTTTCTAATGGCTTCATGTTTAAATCCCCTCTCCTTTGTGTAATCCAAAGCTACTGACATAATCCTCTGAACGCATATCCTCTTTCATGACTTCATTAATTAAAAACTCTTCATCAGCGAATGGTAGTGGTTCTCGAGTTGGCGATTGTGGTACATAACAAAAACATCCTCTTATTTGTCCAGTGTTAACAGTAAAGTCATGCACGTTTAATTCTTTGTTATCAATGTTTTCGATAATTTCACCAGAGCCTAGAGCATCTTGAAACTTCTCTGCGAATTGCAGCGCTTCTTCTCTTGTAGTTTCATCCCACGGTAATACTGTTTGTTGATTATAGTGGCTCATGTGGATTGTAAGGAATCCTCCACGGTCAATAACCTCACTTACGACTTGCAACAATAATTCTTTATTCATTTTTCATTCCTCCTAAGAAATTTTTTGTTTTTGCTCCATGGCTTGAATGATTTTTGGTAACGATGTCTTCTTCATAAACTCAAGCATCAAATTAATTGTTTTTTCGGATGGTTTATTCATATTTACCTCCAGAAGGATTTTTAAAGTAATTTGTAGTATAAATAAGATGTGAAAAATCATTTAGCTTTTTTAGCTAATTCGTTTTCAAAAAAAAGATCTTCCATTTTAACTCCTAAGATATCCGCAATTTTTTTAGCTGTATATACGTCTATTTTTTTTCTTTTCCCTTTTTCAATCATTGAATATGAAGAAACAGACTCATAACCTAATTTTTTTGCGATGAAAGTTTGCGTAATACCTTTGGATTCTCTAAGTTGTTTTAAATTCAAACTCACCATTATCACCACCTTTTTAGCTAAATTGTGTAACTTCTTAATTTGATTATAATTAGCTTATTTAGCTAAGTCAACACTTTTTTAGCTATTTTGCGAAAAAAGTTACTTATTTTGTGTAAATGTGATAAATTTTAATTTAAGGAGTGGTTACTTTGAGTTTAGGAAAAAGATTGAAATCACTAAGAACAAAGCGAAAATGGACTCTGAAAGAAGTTGCAGATAAATTAGAACTTTCTAGTCACAGTACTTATTCAAATTGGGAATATGATAGGACTCAACCTGATTATGAAATGTTAAAAAAACTCGCTGAGTTGTATGAAGTGAGTACAGATTATTTGATTAATGGTCCAGGAGAAATTGAAAAAACAATAGATGAAGATTCTCCTGAAGACGATGCCATCCCACAACCATTAAAAACATTTTTTAGGCATGGAATAAGTGGAATTAGCGAAAATGAAAATGAGTTGTTAAAAGAAGAAATACTGGATTATTTAGAGTTTCGGAAAAACCAACTACTCAAAAAGAAAGGTAAAAATTAGGGGGTGGAAACTTGCTTTCAGAATCTATTTCAAACTCAGTTAGAGAAAAAGCGTTCTTTTTATTTGAAAGTATTAAACCGTGGTCGTGCACAGACCAATTTTTACTAACTTATAACGCTAGAACAACATACAAACTATTTTTAGATTTTAATGAAATTGAGCTGCATAAGAAACCATTTTCAATAGATAGTTTTTGCGGAATGCTGTGTATTGATGAACTGGGAACAACCATTGTTATAAATGATTGTCATATACCATCTCGTCAATTATTTACAATATTCCATGAATTTGGTCATTATTGTTTACATCGTGATAAACAATCTCTTTTTATTGAAGATGGTTTAGATGATGGTTACTCATCGACTGAATTAGAAATGGAACAAGAAGCTAATTTATTTGCGAGTGAATTGTTGGTGCCGACTGAAGTATTAGCTTTAATGATGACTCATAAGTTTAGTTTTAAAAAAATTGCTTCTACAATCGGAATATCGTTTGAAGCATTAAAATGGAGACTTTATAGATACCTTAGAGAAATGTACGAATTGAATTATCATTTTGCTTTAGGATTAGTTGAACAATATAAAGATAAATCATTTAAAGGAAAAGTTGAAGAATCTTTAATTTTCCATGTCAAAAAGGATAAGTTTTTATTATATGAAATTTATGAAGCCTTACACGGAAGAGAATCATATATCGAAAACTACATTGGAGATTCAAAGGTCGGTGTAATATTTTGAGAGTTGCAGCATATATTCGCGTCTCCACCCATATGCAAGTAGAAGATGGATATTCGTTATCTGCACAGAAGGAAAGATTAAATGCTTTTGCTTTTTCTCAGGGTTGGGAAATTGTTCAATACTATGTTGATGAGGGTATTTCCGCTAAAGACATGGACAGACCGGAATTGCAGAGGATGTTAAAAGGAGTTAAAGAAGGCCTTTTCGATATTGTGCTAGTTTATAAATTGGACAGGCTCACTCGTTCTGTTATTGACTTAGACCATCTCTTAAAAGAGTTTTCAAAGTACAATGTCATGTTCAAGAGTTCTACAGAGGTCTACGACACCACAACAGCCACAGGTAGACTATTTATAAGGTTAGTTGCATCAATGGCGCAATGGGAGCGTGAGAACCTCGGCGAGCGCGTGAGAATGGGAATGCTTCAAAAAGCGCAAGAAGGAAAATGGGTAATCAATATGGCTCCTTTTGGTTACGATTTAGACGGGATAGACAGATTAAAAATAAACGCTTCTGAAGCAGCGTTGGTCAAAGAAATTTATTCAATGTATATCAATGGTACAGGCATGCACAAAATTGCAAAGATACTTAACCAAAGGGGCCTATATACAAAGAAAAATAAGCCGTGGTCACAAGGAACAGTACAGTATATTTTAACTAATCCAATCTATATCGGTAACATGCGATATAATTATCGAATTAACCCCGAACAATATTTTGAAGTAAAAGGAGTAATTCCTGAAATCGTTTCTACCGATGAATTCGAAATGGTTAAAAAAATAATTGATAGTCGAGTAGGTTATCATCCAAGACGAGCTACATCAAGATATATTTTCAGCGGGATATTAAAATGCGGCAGATGTGGCAAATCCTTAATAGGCAAGAGCAGCCAGACAACTAGAGATAATAAAAAGTACTATTCGTATAATTATTATTGCAACAACCGCCAAAGAGGAATTTGTGACCTTCCTATAATCAATCAAAATCATTTGGAACAAAAATTTCTTCAAGTGTTAGACAATATGGACATTTTGGAAGACGCTAAAAAGAAATCAGCACAAGACGCTTCAGAAAATGATGCTGATAATACGAAGCTTATTAAACAATTGGAACACGAATTGAAGGAAATCGAAGATAGACGAACCCAATGGCAATACGGTTGGGCAAATAAAATGCTTTCCGACACAGACTTCATGAAGAGAAAAAAAGAAGAAGATGAAAAAGAAAAAATGATTCTTAAGGAATTAGAAAGCCTTCAACCGAAAGAATCATCCACACTTATAGATAATATAATTGAATTATGGTCTGATGTAAAATTAAACTGGGAATACATGAATACTGAACAAAAGAAACAATTTGTTATGATTGCTATTGAATCAATTGTTGTAGACCGTACCAGTATGAAAAAAAGCCCTGATGCTTATGTATTTAAAGAGATTAACTTTAATTAATCTCTTTTTCTGTGCCTATTGTACGAACTAAATGTCCTGTAAGTGCGGCTCTAACCGCAATCTTTGCCGTTTCACTATCCCTAATTTCCCCCACCATAATGATGTCCGGATCATGGCGTAATATGGCCTTTAAACCGCTTGAATAGGTTACACCTGCTTTTTCATTCACTTGAACCTGCAAAACTGATTCATTTTCTTTCTCAATCGGATCTTCTAGTGTGATAACACTGCGGTTAAAAATGTGTGAGGATTCGTCTAACAAAGAGTACAATGTCGTTGTTTTTCCAGACCCAGTCGGTCCAGTAAGAAGGATTAGACCATGAGCATGGTTTAAGAGCGCAAGAAGTTTCATCGTTGCCGCTGGAAATAGGGAAATTTTATAAAAGGGAATTTGTTCTTGCTGCGGAAGGAGGCGAATCACAAGACTTTCTCTTTGGTTGGCAGGTAATGTGGACAAGCGCAGACCGACATATTTCTGATTTACTTTAACAGAAAATGCTCCGCTTTGGGGACGTCTTTTTTCACCGATATCCATCGATGCGGTAAATTTGAAGTGGGAGACTAACCTTTCACAGTCCTCCTTTGGCAAATGAAATCTTGGAATTAACCTGTTCGCCATTCTTAGTTGGATTAGCGTATCGTCTCTCCGAGGAATAATATGAATGTCTGACGCGTGATTTTTAACCGCATCACTTACAATTTTGTCAGCAATCATTTCGATTGATTTCAACTATAATAACACCACCTTTTATTGATATACTCTAGCTAATTCGACGTTATTCTTACATTTCCTGCAAAAAAATCCCCGTTCACAAAATGTCTATAATTTCTTCCACATCATCATTGCCCAATGCTAAAACATTTATGAGCAAAACTTCAGCACCAGAGAAAATGTGCCAAAAATCAATTCCGACCTATAATAAAGCCAAGGAAAAAAAGAACTGTTCATGATTTCGACATGTAAATGTGAACATTTTCTAAACTTATAGTGATTACAGTGTTAACTATTGGTTACTGTATTATAATGGAATAAATCATGCGCCTCGAGGTGAAATTTGTGGAGAAGACATTAAAAATAACGAACGTACTATCTGATCCAACTCGTTACTATATTTACCAATACATTACAAAAAGGCATCAAGATGTAACCGTTCAAGAAATTGCAGATAATTTTAACATCCATCCGAATGTGGCAAGACTTCATTTATCAAAGCTTGAAGACGTCAATATGCTGATGTCAGAAACAAAGAAAACAGGCAAGGGCGGAAGACCGAGCAGATTGTATCGTCTCTCTGAAGATGTTATTCAATTGAACTTTCCTTTCAGAGATTACCAATTGCTTTCAAAAATTGCTATGGAAACTTTTGTAGGTCTTGGTGAAGCAGGTAAAATGGCTTTATATGCAACAGGGAAAAAATTTGGAACTGAAATGATCGAGCAAGAGATGAAGCGCAACCAAGAAAGCGATCAATTATCATTTGAGCAAAAACTGCATTTCCTTAAAAGTGCTGCGACGATGGCAGGCTTCTATCCAGAATTTGAGACGAACGAAGATAATACCAAAATATTCTTCCAGATTTTTAATTGTCCATTTAAAGAAGTAGCAGAAGAGCATACAAAAACGATCTGTGAGACACACTATGAATTCTTAAGAGGAATGTTTGAAGCACTTTTTGACTCAGTAGAATTAATAGAAAAAGAAAATATGCTGCACGGATGCAACTCCTGCTCTTACCATGCATTAGTTTCAAACTAGAAGTACCCTTTTCAATGTTCCACCACAACACGAATCATAGGTGCACTATATTCAAAACCAACAAAATCTAGCCTTCTGATATTTTTTTGCTGAAGCTAGATTTTGCTACATACATGTATGCGTTCACTTTTTTGAAACAAACTAATATTTACTTTTCATTGCCGTTTACTTATAATATGGTAGTGATGGACTTATAGGAAAAGGGAGGATATATCTATGGATCGTATGTACAGAGTAATGGGATTCTGGACAGGTATTTTTGCCGTTATGTTTTTCTTAGGCGATATGTACATAACATCTCTAATTTTCTTTGGTCAAACGGGATTTTTCGTATTGTTAAGCTACCTAAAACTAACTGAGCGTATGTATATTTATATTTTTGGGGCATACTTAACTGTCTTTTTTGTAGGATTTACCTACTATACGACATTCCTAATGACTCCTGGAGTGGGCCACTAAAAGCGAAGCAGGCACTTATCTCATACTTAATATAAAAAAGCGATGGAATACCATCGCTTTTTTATATACCTTTTTTTTGTACTACAACGTGAAAATAGGCACTCATTCCTGAAGGCATAATCAGGCTCCTAATGGCACGATTGCGGCGGCTTACTTCTGAAAAAGGATCAGGATTATCGTGATTCTCCAACTCCTCAAGAATTCCAATCGATATTAAAAACTTATCCTGTCTTTGCTTACTGACAAACTCCAATCCATGTTGTTCGCCAATCCGTATAAGTGAATCGAAATGAACATGACTTGTAATATCCATCTCACCTATAAATTTCAGAACATCTCGTATTTGTTCGTGCTGATAATATCCTCTTAAGCTTCCTTCACGATGAAATGCCTCTCCCCATTCTTCATCACTATAGCCGTAGTCCACCGTCACGATCCAACCTTTCTCAACTACATCTGCCATGTGAGCAAGCATTCTTCCCATTGCTATTGGAATTTCAATTCTTTGCTTATGCTTTAGCATAAGCTTACTTTGCTTCAAAAACATTTCAATCTCATTATTATTTAACGGAATTCGCTTTTCCACTAATTGATCGTTTTCAACCGTGATCATCACTTCAAAAAGAAAATCATGATGACACTCGATAACATGAACAGGAAGGGCATCGAATAATTCATTAGAAAAAACGAGGCCGTTAAAAGGCTTTAGTGCTTCTATACTTTCAACCTGCTGGATTCTTGTACCAAGAAGTTCTTTTTGAAGCTCTCGATGATAGGGGCTTGTCTCTACAACAAAATACGATAATTGCTCATCACAGCTTTTATTCCATTCCGCTATAAAAGCCGCTGCAAAACGACCGTTTCCAGCTCCGAGTTCACAGACCACTGCAGGTAACTGCCGCTCTGCTTTCAGCTTCAAAAACCATTTTGCCATAATGCGGCCGTATATATCGGAAATATTACTCGTTGTAATAAAGTCACCCTTTTTGCCAATTTTTTCGCCTTGTTTCATATAATAGCCCCATTGTGGATGATAGAGCGCTTCTCCGATTAACTCCGCATAGGTAATCATTCGCTCCGGTCGAGCTTTAATTAATTCTTTTACATATGAGAGCATCGTTTTCCCCCTTTTATTTTACACTATTGACACAGTGAAAACTTTATAATATCCTTTTAATAGTAGCTAAAACTTATCCCCTCCCATTGAATGAATAGAACATCCCCTAGAAAAGCCCTTCTCCTTTGAGAAGGGCTTTTCTTATCGTAAAAAACGAAAATATTGTCCTTAAAACCCATTAAGGAAAGGATTGCTATCCATTTCTTCCCCAATCGTCGTAGGCTGCCCATGTCCTGGAAGCACTTGTGTTTCTTCAGGCAAAACGAGTAATTTATCATGAATACTTTTCATTAATTGCCCATGATCACCGCCTGGAAGATCCGTTCTCCCGACACTGCCTTGAAAGAGGGCATCTCCTGAGACAACAATTCCATCATCTTTAAAATAGAAAGAAACACTGCCAGGTGAATGTCCTGGTGTTTCAAACACTTCAAATATAAAATCCCCTACTGTCATTTCACATTCGGAACTGAAATGATGATCTGCTTCCTTAATCTTAATTTCCCCCATCATAAATAGATGGGAGCCATTTAAAGTGGGATCGATAAGCCAGTTCTTTTCTTTATTATGTAGATAGACGGGAATATTGTAAGTGTTTCGTATATAATCAACTGCCCCAATATGATCAAAATGGGCATGAGTTAAAAGAATCGCTTGCGGTGTTAGCTTTCTTTGTTGAAGATGATTGATTAACCGCGCTCCTTCTTCTCCTGGATCAACGATGATACAATTTTTCTTGCTGTTTGCTAGTACATAACAATTTGTTTGTAACGGACCAAGTGGCAACTGTTCCCAGTTCAATATATACACCTCCATTTATTAAAATACACTACTATCTTACATATAACATCGTAATTGGTGCAATGCTTGTTTTCAAGCTCTTTTCCAAGAACCTCTGTAAAATTCATGGAAGTGTCATGATTAGACCTCGACAAACTTGAACAAAACCTATAAAATAAAAACGGATGCAATGATAGTAAGATCTTACATAGAGATTGACGATTTTCATTATGGGTATAATCATAATGAATGTTAGATCCATATCTAACAAAGCTTAAGGACTGATAATTAAAAACATAAAGGGGGCTATACAATGGGATTAATGATCATTTTTGGCTTAGTAGCAATACTTGCTGGATATGGCACATTATCTGCTCTTAAAAACAAAAATGGACTAGGCTTATTATTTGGCGCAGGGACATTTCTTGTTTTTGGATGGTTCACGATCATGACTATTTTGAAAAATGGATTTCCTACTGGCCATTAATTCAAACAAAAAAGGACTGAGAGCAGTCCTTTTTCATTTGCCATCTTTTCTATCGCTCACTTTCCACCAAGGAATGAATTTTTTTATTTTCCAAATCAATCAATTTTTCATAATAAAATCCCGTTAAACACATACTTCCATTAGGCGAACAAGCAATTGGGGTATTCTCCATATCCTCCATCATAATTTCCTTTTCACCAGTATCTAGATGATAACTCACGAGTTGAAAGCCTTCGTTATAAACATCAGCTTCAACTGAATATAAAGGCTGATAAGTTAGGAAGGAATCCGTCTTTTGATTATAATCAGAAAAAGGGACAACCCATTCTGAATAGCTAGAAAGATGGGGGGCTGAAAAGGAAAAATCTCCGTTAAATTCGTTTGTCAGAAATAAATACTCCGACTTTTTTTCATCCAATTCATCCACCTTAACTACTACAATAAGATCGCGATATGTACTGATTTGTAAAACATCGCTTAACAATTCATTGCTTTCTCCCGTTTGCAAATCATAGGCGACAAGATCGGCATGTAAGGACGGGCTATCCAAATCCCAATTTAAATATAAAAGTTTTTGCCTTTCAGTCCAATAGGCAAAAGGCTGTGGAAGAGCCACTTTTGACAACGTATTATTGTCCAGATTAAGATTCCAAACAGTGAAATCCCAATCCTCAGTGAACGCTGTAATAAGGATGAAAGCTTCATCATATGGGTTCCACTGAATATTCAGTTCGGAAGAAGGAAGAATTTCTTCCATGATTTTTTCCCCATCCTTATTAATAATGGTGAGTGAAGCTTCATTTGAAGATGGTGCTGAGTGTATAAGCAAATATTCCCTTGAGGGACTAACTAATGTAGAAACAATGGGGGAGTTGCTTTCGAAGAGCAGCTTTTTATCTCCACTGTTTAGATGGTGTGTATACACGTTTGAACCAGTACTTGAATCAGTTATGTAATAGATGGTCTCATCATTAAGCCAACCGCCAATGGAATGAAAAGAACCGACCTCAACATCAATTGGCGCAATCGCGAAATCGCGGTTTTCATTCGCATCTTTTTCTATATCTACCCCGTCTTTTATAGATGGTGATGGACTCGTTTGCTCATTCTTTTGACAAGCAACTAATAGGAGTGTCACTATGAAAAACAGGATAATTACGCAGCTTCTTGAGCCAACTTCTCGCTTTGCTAATATATACACATATCTACCCCCCCATTCATAAAATGATATACATTAATAATACGATATTTAAGTAAAAATGTTTCAATTATATTTCAGATTGTTACAATTTGTTACTTTTGTCTCAGTTAGACAGCCGTTATGGGTGATTTTCTTTTTATTTTATGCGGTTCCGTGACGTTAATACAATCCTATTATTTTCGGAATAGAGCGCAAAGAAAAAAGCCCAAAACGGACTTTTTTTAATATTCTTGAACACAAACCCTCCAAAACATCCCTTACATATACAACGCCGCTAAAAATATTCCTAAAAATTCTTCATATATTTCATCATACTGTGATAATGGAAGTGGATTCGTACCGAGTCCCAGTTCCAATGTAAAACCAGGCCTGCGAAATTCTTGAATAAACCAATCCTTATAACCAGCATGGCTGTCAATGTACTGAACCGCTTTATAACCGCTCACACGCTCAAATTCCTGTGCTAATATTAGCGATTCAGGCGGTTCCAACCCCTCATAGCCCCAATAAAATTCTTCTCCTTGAGTGTGTAAAGCAAGCATACGAGCAAATCCTCGGTTTGTAGCTAAATTTGCCATCGTTACTGCTTCAGGCTCTGTAAGCGGTGCATCACCCGGATAGTCTCTTGGTGCTGGTGCCTTCTCTTCCTTTCTTTCTTTTTCAATTTCCCAATTTGCCGGGAATTGATTATTAAGGTCGACTCCGGCAATATTCGCTTTCCAACCGAAAAAATCATCGCTCCCTTTATTAAGTTCAATTAACTCATCTCGTTTCTCCGAAGGGGGTCCATTTAAAACAAGGTCAACTCCATCTGGATTTACCATCGGCACAATCGATATTTCTACTTGTTCATATAAAGGAGTAGAAGATATACCACGAATTGATGAACTGTTCGTTAAAGATAATAAAAATGCATTGAGAGCGTCCAGCAGAATTGGTGTGGTGATCCACTCATTCGCATGGAAGGAAGCGTTAAAATGAACCTTCTTCCGACCTCTCCCGAGACGAATCTCTGTAATTGGTTTTCCTAAAACACTGGAACCAATCGTATTTATTTGCATAAAAGGGTATACATCTCTTAACTCTGAAAGCTCCTCACCTAACAATACAGAATGATAAGGAACTTGCCGTTCTTTTAATGGGGCGATAATTCTTCTCGGAAGAACAACAGTATCACCAATTTTTAAAGAACCCGGGACTTGATTCGGATTTAGTAACAGGAGGGCATCGACATCCAGATTGCGTCGCTTTGCCAATTTCCAAAAAGTATCGCCTCTTTTAATTGTATAAGGTTCACCGACAAACCCGGGAATATTAATATGTTGACCCGCTTGAAGACCCGTCGGATTAACGGTGGGATTCGAATCGGTCAGCAAATTTAACGGAATGAGAAATAGCTGGCTATAATACCATAAACTATCACCTTGGCGAATTTGAACCTGCACTTTTTTCTCCTCCTTACTTAGCTCATTCCTCCACAACATTTGCGCGAATACGATACATATTATGAATGAAAGAAATTATTATGACTACTATCTTATTCAAAGGAAAAACCTGTTTCATGTAGCTCTCAGTTTGTTTAGAGAGACAAATTAAAGGCTTGGTTATATGCTGGTATTGATTTTTGACCCATTTCATCTCTCAATGATCAGAGTAAATCAGATTTCTCCGTTCCAGTTTCATTAAATCTGAAGACCTTTTCTTTATGCTGAAGGGGCGTGTGAAACCTCGTTTTAACAGAAATGAGCATTATATCAGTAACTCTATTTCACAAAACTTAATCGTCACTTAATTTGTCTGAAAGAAAGCGAAAACGAAGCGAACGATCTGCACAGTATTCTTTCATATATGGCTAACCCATTTCATTTACTGACTTCATCTGCTTTTGAATGTGCTCAAAAACTTCATTCGGGTGTAATTCATGCCCTATTAAACTCTTTCCACACCAATTAATCCCAACAAGATAATGATCTTTTTTTAGTCCACTTATCCAAATATTTAAAAAATCATCTAAAGTAATTTCCTCTACACGGAATTTATGATAAGAAGGAACAAGTTTTATGATTTGCTCCGCCCTTTCTTTATTGGACCAAAAAGGCATTAATGTTTCTCCAGCGTTATTGTTCGCGATAGATACCCTCTCATCTTTTACGATTGTCCACACTTTTTTTTGTTGAACTATTTCTTCATAAAACACGCTACCTTCATAGTAATTATCAACTAATTTAGAACCTTCAATTTCTGCTTCTCCTTCATCCAATTCCCTGTCCTCTATCCATTGTCGATAGTGTACAAGCTCGTGTGCCATACTATTTAGGATTGCATAAATTGCGTTATCCGTACCTCTTTCCTCGACTAGCTCCTCATAGTCTCCAGCCGCAACTCTAATGTAAGGCTCTACCCTTTTATCATACGGTGCAAAAAAAGTCGCACTAACCCATTCTTTTCTGTCAATGGTTTTAATTTGGTAGCTCTTTTTTAGATATACGATCACTCTTATGGGGAATTCCATATTTAGCCGGAGCCATACAGCAAAATCCAAGCATGCTTCTCTAACCGTTGTATTTACACCTTTTTCGCACCTAACTCTTAATCCCGAGCGGAAACTCATTGCTCTCACCTTCTCATTGAGAATTTTATGCAAACCACAAATCACTTTAAATATATTTTAGTACACTTCTGACACGAGCTGTTAATCTTTAAAAGGATTGTCAATCTTAATGTTGATGAATCCAAAAAAATGGCACATGGTTTCAAGTTTTAATTGTAGCTGCAAGAATGCGCTCTCCTTGATGCCCGTTGCCGTACATAAAAACTTACCAAATAAAAAAGCGCAATCAAAAGTCGTTTTAATTTGACTTTCCGATTGCGGCTTTTCGTGTTTCTCCACTTCAACGAAGATTATCACTGACTCTCCTCGGTCACTAAATTTTCATAAAAACGAAGCAAATCCCCGTAAATAATCTTGTCCGAATATTCCAGTTCATATTTCGCTTTCTCTAAATATGGCTCACAGCCACTTCCATCAGTTACCTCGCCTGTATTTTTGTCATAGCATGTTTCACGAGTAAAAACATGATCCTTAGTTATAAAACTGCCATCTCTAAGCACAATAAACTCCATTTTATCTTTTGAAAACAAATCACTTCCAAAATTGAAGTCTCTTTTCGTATCGATCCCTAGTAAGTGAAGGATCGTCGGTTTTAAATCTATTTGCCCCGATACCGTTGAGATCGTTTTCCCTTTATGGCCGGGTATATGAATGATAAGCGGAACTCGCTGCAATTGTGCACTTACAAATGGAGTAACTTCTTCTCCTAAGAATTCTCCCATTGCTCTATTATGATTTTCGGATATTCCATAATGATCCCCATAAAGAATGATAATCGAATTTTCGTATATTCCTTCATCCTTCAAGCTTTGAATAAAGTTTTTAAGGGCTTCATCCTGATAACGGACGGTTGGAAAATAATTATTCAATGTTTTCGAATTTGAAGTATATGGTTGAACCATCTTATCTTCTTCATCTAATTCGAATGGAAAATGATTCGTAAGCGTAATAAATTTAGCATAATAAGGCTGTGGCATCTCTTTTAAGTGTTGAATCGATTGCTGAAAGAAATCATCATCTTTTAGTCCCCAGCCAACAGAATTTTCTTCATTCACATCATAATCATTAATTTCGTAAAAACGGTCGTAGCCTATTGAATCATACATGATATCGCGATTCCAAAAGCTTTTATTATTCGCATGAAGCGTAGCCGTAAAATAACCATTCTCACTCAAAATGCTTGGACTTGCCTCAAATTCATTTCCTGAGTGGGTAAAAAAGACGGCTCCTCTCCCTAAAGGATACAGGGAATTATCAACAAGAAATTCAGAATCTGACGTTTTCCCTTGCCCAGTTTGATGATAAAAGTTATCAAAGTAGTAGCTTTCCTTGATAAACTCATTTAAGAATGGAGTAATCTCTTCCCCATTAACCGTATTATTAATGACAAAGCTTTGCGTTGATTCCATTGAGATTAAAATTACATTTTTCCCTTTTGCAATTCCAAACATCTCTTCATCTGGCCTCTTATAATTCGCCCGAATATAGTTTTCAATATCGACAAGTTCACTTCCATCTGCTAACGCCCGTTGAGCAGACGATTTTGATTGTAAAAATAGATCATATAAATGGTAATTATACGTACCGATATTTTTAACAAGCATTTCCCGATCAAATGTACGAGTTAATAACTGTGGTCTTTCCGTTTCGGCCAAGCCTAAATTAGCAAAAGAAATAGCGATTGCCACTAAAAAAAATACTCTTTTTCCCACTTTTCCATAACTGCGATTTTCCAAAAAAGCCGGCTTGAATTTTATGACCAAAAGCAAAATGAAAAAGTCAATAAAATAAGCTAAGTCTCGAAAATGAATCAATTCTCCTGCACTGCTTCCTAAGTCAGACATATTACTTGTTTGCATAAGGACAGGCAGCGTTAAAAAATCATTAAAGAAACGGTAAAAAACAACATTGGCAAATAAAACAGTCGAAATTAAAAAGCTTGTAATTAAAATATAGCGATTTCGATTTTTCTCTTTCATGAGTAAACTAAGTCCTAATATAAACATAAGGAAACTAAGAGGGTTGATAAAGAGAATTAATTCCTGTCTCCAGTTCTCAATATTTATTTCAAAACTAGTTTTATAGACGATATATGTCTTAATCCATAGAAGTATAATGGCAAACACGGTTATCGATACTTTGGACTCTTTTAAATAGCGCATAATTCCCCCCTACCGCATAAACCTTTTAATTTTTACAATATTAGGTATTTACTGATAATCAAAGATAATCTTAATACTTTTTTTACAAAAGATCAAACCAAACTTAAAAATGCTTTTGTAAAATTATGTAATGTCTATGCGTAATACCTCACATATAATATAGACGTTTAAATGGCTAAAAAGTTTCATTTTAGTAAACTTATCCACCATTAATCATCCCCAATTCCTGCTCATTTAATCATAAAAAAACAGGCTCAAAAGGTGATAGTTCACAACTTTTGTCAGCCTGCTTCGGTCATATTATTCGTGCCTTTGTGTAGAAAATACACGGAAACTTTTTGCTCATAAACTCTGCAAAATTTGTCTTTATTTTAGGCTATTCTTCCCGTTTGATAACCATTTTTCTATGTAAAATACAAATGGTCTTAAGCAGCTTCTTTTACATACGGTTTACAACTAGCCACCCTGCACCAAGAATACCGGCATCATTTTCCAATGTTGCAATTGAAATTTTTGTCGATTCCTTCACTCTTGAAAAGGCGAACTCATTGAAATAAGCCTGAACCCTATCTAATAGGATATTACCCGCTTTTGATACACCGCCACCGATCACTATTTTTACAGGATTTAAAGTATTCCCTAGATTGGCGAGTGCTAATCCTAGATGATAGGCTACTTCCTCGATCACTTCAAGGCTTAGCTCATCTCCTTCACGAGCACAGTCAAAAACATCCTTAGCGGCAATTTTTCCATTTACCTTGAATATTTTCATTAACTTTCCTTCGTTATCTCGTTCTTTCTCTAACCTTTCAGTTGCCAATCTTACGATACCAGTTGCGGATGCGACCGTTTCCAAGCATCCTTTTTTGCCACAATTACAAGGAGCCCCATTGCGGGAAACAGAAGTAATATGGCCGATTTCTCCAGCAGAGCCGCTTATTCCTTGGACAATCTCTCCGTTTGTAATAATACCGCCGCCAACCCCTGTTCCTAGAGTGACACAAACTAAATCTTTAGCTCCAGCTCCCGCACCCTTCCACATTTCTCCTAGTGCAGCGCAGTTGGCATCATTTTCTATATAGACTGGAAGGGAGAGCTCTTTTTCAAGCTTATCCCGCAACGGATAATGATCCTTCCATGCCAAATTCACCGTATTGTAAAGGATTCCGTTCACATAATCTACAGGACCTGGTGCGCCCATTCCGATTCCTTCAAGGATTTCCTTTGTTTGACCAAGCTCAGTTAATTTCTCTTCAATGGTTCTCGCAATATCGGTTGTAATGTTCTTCCCTTCCTCACGATTATCCGTTGGAATTTGCCATTTTCTGATAATCGTCCCCATCGTATCAATAAATGCGATTTTTATCGAAGTGCCACCTAAGTCTACTCCTGCTACCCATTTCTTCATAACACAAACTCCTTTGCCGAATGTAAAGAGGTCGAAGCGCTGAATTACGTAAGCGAACTACAGATCATGTTGCATGATATCATGATGTTGATTAAAGCGCTATTTGATATTGCTCTTGTAAATATGCTTAATTTGCCTTTAAGCAAACAAACCTATAGCTACCTTTTTTAAGAAGGGGTTGAGCCTTCTTCTTTCAACATTCGAATTTCATGTCTTAATAGTAGAAGCGCTGTTTGAAAATCCTTCGTTTCTATTAGCTGAGACTGATATAAATCCTTTAGCTCCTCTTCCATTAGCTCCAGAGTCGCAATCCGGTCACCAACATAGATAATGGTCCCAAACCTTTTGAGAAATTGCTGTATATCGTAAATGCTTTTCATAATAGACCTCTTTAATTTCTAAATTATATCTTCCGAGTCAAGTATAATTCAATTTTTTAAGGTCCTCAAGCAATTGTTACACAGTTGTTCAATCTTCTAAATAAACTTATCGATCAGGATCTTTGGGATGCAAAACACTTGGTCTGCGATTTTTTAGCGGAATTGGTGAACGAAACATAACATCGACAAATGCGCGAAAATGAAACGGAATGAACGGCCATAGATATGGGATTCCAAATGATTGCATCCGAGCTAAGAAAATAACAATCAAAACGGAACCTATTAACAATCCATAAGAATGAAAAGCAGCGGTTGCGAGCAAGAGAAAAATTCTTACAAGCCGATTTGCAAGGCTCATTTCATAGCTCGGAGTTGCGAACGTTCCTAATGCCGCGATAGAAAGGTATAAAATAACCTCGTTCGTTAATAAACCAACTTCCACAGCTACTTGTCCAATCATCAATGCGGCCACAAGCCCCAATGCTGTTGCTAATGCTGAAGGTGTATGGATCGCTGCCATTCTTAACATATCAATGCCAATTTCAACAAATATAAATTGGAGCAACAGCGGAATCTTCCCATTTTCATTTGGTCCAATATAGGATAGAGCATCAGGGAGAAGACTAGGGTCAATCGAAAATAAATACCATAACGGCAAAAGAAAAATGGAGGCCCACACAGCTGCAAACCGGACAAACCTTAAATAGGAACCAATGATCGGTTTGTTTCGATATTCCTCGGCGTGCTGCAAATGATGCCAATACGTACAGGGTGTAATAATGACACTAGGAGAGCCATCAACAAGGATGCAGACATGACCTTCATAAAGATGACTAGCTGCTGTATCAGGCCGCTCTGTGTAACGAACAACGGGAAAAGGATTCCAATGGCGTCCGGAAATGTATTCTTCTATCGTTTTCTCAGCCATCGGCACACCGTCCGTATCAATGTTACTAAGTGACTCTTTTACTTCCTGTACCATACTTGGCTCGGCAATATCTTCAATATAACTGATGACAATATCTGTTTTAGAACGTCGACCGATTTGCATATATTCCATTCTTAGCGTGCGATCCCGTACCCTTCTTCTTGTAAGGGCCGTATTAAAAACAAGCGTTTCCACATATCCATCCCTTGAACCACGGACAACCCTTTCTATATCTGGCTCCTCTGGTCCTCTTGCCGGATACGTACGGGCATCAATTAAGATCACTTGTTTGATTTCATCGACGACCAAGGCAGTAGGTCCTGCCAACACCATCTCTACGACTTTATCCAAATCATCGGTAACTTCCACTTCAACATAGGGAATATACGTTTTGATTAGCTTGTGTAAAGTATTTGGTTCAAGTGCCTCTTTTGATAATTTTGCAAGAAATTTCATAATTAAATGAAGAATATCATCTTTGACAAACCCATCAATAAAATAAAAAGCCATTTTTCTTTCAGCATACTCCACATCTAACTGCAGGACATCGAAGCTCTTTTCAACACCCAGCTGTTCCTTTAAATAGCTGATGTTTTCGTCTATGCTAGCATGCACAAGTTTCTTAGCATTTTCCTCCATAATCCACCTCAAATCCTTTTTCCAACAATGTCCTCATCAGCTTAGACATTCCAAGGAAAAAAAATACTCTGCCATCCTTGAGGAATTAAGAAGATAAAATAACATTTATTTAGTTTTACCTTGGACATGACACCCTTTCTTGCTGACTGGAGCAAAGGGGCGGTGGCTCTAGCCCCTGCGATGGGAAAGACCACCGTCCACGCCTGGAAGGCAAGAGCCTGAACGCGAAAATGAACCATAATTCTATCAAAATGAACGAAAGACATCGAGATTCTTGATGCCTTTTGTCATTTTTGGATAGTTGGCTGTAAAAATCCGTTGATTTCCGCTCCGGGCACTTGCTTCCGGGGGGCAGGCGGTGAGCTTCCTCAGAGCTGTCGCTCCTGCGGGATCTCACCTGTCCTGCAAATCCCCCCAGGAGTCAAGCACCCTCCACTCCAATCAACTAGTTAGGCTCGACTCAAGCAGTTCACCAAGCCCAAGTCGCCATCCTTTTTAAGTTCATGACAGCAAAAGTAAGCATCGCCTGCATAGACTTGTTTTTAAGACCTCGTAAGGTTGTTCATCGCATTCCATGCTTTTCTTTCGCATCCGCAAAAACACGTTCAATCGTCTCTTTGCGTTTCGCGTATATCTGTTTGATTTTCTCCATGGTGACGTTAAATGTTCTGCCTCTTCTTTGTAAGCTTCCCAAATATGACGTTGTATAAGCTTTTGATGGTTTTTACTTTCAGTGCACTTCGAAAGAAACGGACATTCTACACAAACCGATGGATTGGATTTATATGCTTATATCCTTCCTTCGTTGTCGTCGTGTATTAGCGGCTCGGCCCCGCCCGTGGAAAGCGCCACCCTTCGTTATAATCAACCTATACTATCTATCATAATTCTATTTTAAAAGAAAAAGACTGTAGGCAAACTGAAATCCTTCGAGTTTGTCTACAGTCTGAAATCAATTAAATTGATTTAACAGCTGGCGATATTCATCTGTTGGATTAATTTCCACTGCTTTTTCTGCATGCTCCTTAGCTTTTGCGATTTCTTGCTTTTGCAGATAAACAAGGGCAAGGTTATAGTGTGCTTCATGAAAATTTGGCTCTACTTCTATTGCTTTTAAAAGTGATTTTTCGGCCTCGTCAAACTTTTCCAATTTTATTTCAGAAAAGGACAATAAAAAGTAATATTGAGCAGAAGACTCGTCACTATTCGGAAAATCAATTAATAGCCGGTACGCATCTGTAAATCTTTCCTTTTCCAAATAATCTTGAGCCAGTACTAATACAGATGTTTCATCTAAAACCTGCTTCGGATTTTCAAAACCATATCGAAGCATTCCACCGGCCACAACAAGAGTAAGGGCTAAACAAATCGCTTGTAACGAAATCTTCCGCTTTTTTGGTAAATGAACAATACCTGAAGCCAAAAAGCCACCGATAAGACCGCCAATATGACCTGCATTATCGATTCCTGGAACGGTGAAACCAAAAGATAAATTGATTGCTAAAACAACAAAAATATTAAGGCCCATTGTTCGCAAAAATAATTTAGGATAAATAGCGCCAAAATAAAGCAAAGCTCCAAAACAGCCAAAAATGGCACCACTGGCACCGGCAGAAAGATTAGGGCTAAAAATGAAACTTGCAACCGTACCGGCAAAGCCAGCTAAAATGTAAATGAACAAGAAGCGAATTTTGCCAAATATTTTTTCTACTGCTGTCCCTAAATAGAATAATGCCAGCGTATTCATCGCTAAATGAAGAAAACCAATATGTAAAACCATTGGCGTTAGGAAACGCCACCATTCTCCTTCTAAAATAAGCGGATTAAATTTTGCACCAAATTGAATTAATGTACTGGTGTTTGTGCTCCCGCCAAATGCCTCGAGTACTATAAACATCAAGACTTGGAGCGCTACAAACATATATGTAAAAAATGGTTTCCCTTGTTCAAAAAGAGCTTTCTCCTCTTTTTCACGGTGAGCAGCAATGTTTAAAACCTCTCTTTTCAGCTTTTCAACCGCTTCTTCCTCGACAGGGATTTGCTCGAATATGTTAAGATCCATATTGAAAATTTTTTCTAAGCGCTCCATTTCCTCCGTGTAATTAGAATTTGCAATTAAAGAAGAAGTTACCTTCGTCTTATTTTGCGCTGGATCAAAGTAAGGTTTTAAAATCCGAAATTCATAATCGTCTACAGGCGGATAGGACGAAACATAAATATTCACAACTTGAAGCTCGCCCCTAGTAATTTGTTTTCGAATTCTTTCACCATTTACTGCGGTCCGTTCAATATCCTGTTGCAACCAATTACTCCAATCAATATCATAACGAAGTAATCGAATTATTTGTGCTTGTTTATTTTCCCTTTTTTCCAACCATAGTTCATTTTGTTCTTTGGACAACTTAATAATTCTAAAGCCGAGCTCAGCAATAAATCCATTAGCAAGTTTCCAAAATAAATAGCTTTCGTTATTAATCAAAAATTCCCCCTACTTTCACATCACAAATCTTATTCATTTAGAAAGTCCATTCATTACTTCCATTATAAACAAATATTGTGGATTTTTATAAGAATAGCCCCTTATGTGAATAAAAAGATAGCAATCTAACTGTGCATACAGCCAATCTCCCATAATTTATCTGCTTCGTTAAGCAATTGTTAAAACGATTTTTAACTCATTTCGTGAAAACAAAAAATGAGAAATTCTCCCTTTTTGGTAACCAACTAAACGATCAAAAGAAGATTTTCTCATGTACAAGAACTATTCAAATCTAGCTAATTAGTTCTTCCAATCGATATTGTGTTTTCATTCCAGATCACCATCTCAGCCGAATACTTCATTTAGCAGTAGAAAAATGAATTCAACTCTTCCTTTCTTTACATAAAGACTGTAGACGGCCCACCTGATCACCATTTAAATTGCCCATAAAAAAAGAAAGGGAACCATAATAAGTAAAAGAGAGAGGAGGGGCATAAAGCAAAAAAAGAAAATCCCCCTTATCTCCACTACCAAGTAACCAAAAATACTCAAAAAAAGCCGATATCAAAAAGTCGTTTCTAACGACCTTTTGACACAGCCTCTTTTGAAATTAACTATTTCCATATTGATTTTTTGCTCCACCTGAAAATATATTGCTAAACATCTGATTACGGACGAGGGGAATGCGCATAAAGGACGAGACTAAAGCCCTTCTCATCATGCTGTTTCCCAGTAAAAAATTGGCTAGGCGAAAGCGATTCTGAAAAACCCAATAGCCTCCGATTCCAATGAGAAGCAAAGATACTAGACGACCCATTATTCATCCCTCCTATGGAAATAGTTTGAGATGTTTTCTTAGCTTTTATCCGAAATAGTCTAGAATTATTTTTTGACTGAGATGCTTATATGTTGACAAAAACCATGGACTGTCAATCACCTTCAGTCTTTCTCAACAAAAATAAGTCTAGTTACTTTAAAACAGGTCCCATCGTTTTCTTTAAAACTGAGACTGAATGGGCAAACTTTACCTTCTCTGTTTCATCTAAATCTAACTGGACAATTTCCCGAATCCCTTTGCGGTTCACGACTGCCGGTACACCGATATAGACATCTTTATGTCCGTATTCACCAGTAAGAAAAGCAGAAACCGTGAGCACGGAATTCTCATTTTGAAGAATCGCTTTTGTTAATCTAACTAACCCCATTGCGATACCATAGTAAGTAGCACCTTTACGTTCAATTATATGATATGCTGCATCACGAACATTCAAAAAAAGCTGTTCCAAATGTTCCTGTTGATACTCATCCTTCGTATCAATCCAATCGGATATTTTCCTTCCAGCAATATCAGCATGGCTCCAAACAGGAAGTTCCGTATCTCCATGCTCTCCAATAATATAAGCATGAACATTTCGTGTATCTACTTTAAAGTAATCACCTAGTAAATAACGGAATCTCGCAGTATCTAAAATCGTCCCCGAACCAATAACACGTTCTTTTGGAAAGCCCGAAAACTTCCAAACAGCATACGTTAAAATATCGACTGGATTTGTCGCAACAAGAAAAATACCTTGAAAGCCACTCGCTACTATCTCATCCACAATTCCTTTGAAAATACGCGTATTTTTTTCAACGAGGTCAAGGCGAGTTTCCCCAGGCTTCTGATTGGCTCCTGCACATATGACGACAAGGTCAGCGTCCTGGCAGTCAGAATAGTTTCCAAACCAAATTTTTGTTGGCGATGGAGCAAATGGGATTCCATGATTTAAATCCATTGCATCTCCCTCTGACTTTTCCTTATTTAAGTCAATGAGGACCAACTCTTCAGTGACTCCTTGATTAATTAACGCAAATGCGTAGCTTGAACCTACTGCACCAGTACCGACTAAGACAACTCGATTAACACGATCGATCAAATTGAAAAACCTCCTCAAAAATAATAAAGTCCATTGATCACGATACACCCTAGCAGCGCTGCTAACAAACTCGATAATAAATTTACAACATCATTGTTCAATAATGAGAACCCTCTCATTTTTTCTGTCCTTTCACCGCAATGGTAGGTTTTCTCCGTTTCCAGCGAACAATGATTACAACGATAAGTTGCTTGAACGAAAGCACCGAGTCCCGTATCGAATAGATTTCCAAGAAAGCCAAACAGAAACACTAATAGGGCAATTTCAATGGAAAAAGCAAATAAAAATAGTGAAGCAACAGCAATGAGCGCAGAGCCTGCAATACCAGCTAATGTTCCCAATCCACTGATGGCACCTGAAGTACCCCTTGGAACCAAATGAAATGTTCGTACACTAAGTGGAAGTTTTTTGCTAAGTGTACCGATCTCCGAAGCCCAAGTATCTGAATTTGAGGTAGCGATCAAGATGCAAAATGCGATTACATATAACGGCTCACCTGTTACATAATAGAGAAGGCTTGTTAAAGCAGCACATCCACCATTCGCGATCACTTGTAGCCAGTCTCTGCGCGATCCTTTTGCTAATCTTTCTTCTACTTGATCTTTTTGATGCTTCTTGTACTTAGACCAGTAACTTGAAGTCGCAAAAAATAACCCTAATAGAAACAAACCTTCTATATGTAGTCCTAACACCGTTAGTATACCAACAAATGCTGCTGCAATACTCCCGGAAAGGGTTAAAAAACGCCCGGCATATCCAAAGAAGACAGCTATAATTATCATGATAAAGTAGAAGAAGCTATTCATGGATAGATATGATCTCCTCTGTCGTCACAATTTGTCTGACAGGTATATCATGACTCTCAATGGGAAGATCGTCAAGCAATTGCAATGGAAAGGCCAATGCAACCTTGTTTCCTTGATAATCCACCATAAATCGATCATAATACCCACCGCCAAACCCAAGGCGATATCCACTCTTCGTAAAGGCCAATCCTGGTACAATCAATAAATCAATCTTTTCTTTCTCGACTTTAAGCGTTTGTTCAACAATTGGCTCGTATAGGCCATAATAAACACGTTCTAGCTGCTCAAATGCTGTCAAGACTCGAAAATGCATCGTTCTTTTTTGGGGCTCACACTTAGCCACGACAACCTGTTTATTCTCTTCCCAAGCCTTGCGAATAATTTGATATGTATCGACTTCAGGCGCTCGTGAGATTGTAATGCCAATCACTTTGGCCTCCTGCCAAAGCGAAGTCGAAAATAAATTTTGGGCAATCTTGTATGAAAGATGCTCATATTCAGGTTTAGACATTTTTTTTAACTGATCCTGTAAAGTTTTTCGCAGTTTTGTTTTCTCCATGCTTTGCCTCCACAAAATACTCAAGCCATTTGTGCTCGTCATAGATTTACGAAATAAAAGAATAAACAATCTTTTCTAAACCATAAAAAAACAGCAGGAAATAGATTCCCACTGTTTACTTTGTTTCGCGATGTGTTGTGCTTTTTTTGTCTCTTGGGCAATATTTTTTTAGCTCAAGACGATCTGGATTGTTGCGCTTGTTCTTTTTTGAAATATAGTTACGCTCTCCACATTCAGTGCAAGCTAAAGTAATGTTTACACGCATGAATTTCCCTCCAAACTACTATCTAACTGTTGTTCCACATACGACTTTTCTATAATATCACTTTTTGAAAGGAAATGCTAGTGCGTTTTTTCTTCTTGTTCATATAGGAAGCAAAGCTTTTTTTATGGCTTGATTAAGCTGCAATGCTTCTTTTTTATTTTCTCCCATTACCGTCCAGGAACTTGCCTTGCAAGTTTCATTAACGTCAATCGTTCCGTCCAATGAAAAAATACTCGCCATCATCCCTTTAGCCATTGGCTGATACTGCAGAATCCCTCTTCCAAGGGATTGCCATATATTTTCTGTATTGACCTTCCACAGTGGTTGTACTGTAGCTTGATCCATCATCTTGCCTTGACAGTATCCATTGACTAAATAAAGCAGTGGATTCATAACATGGAATATCGCTTTTTCCACCGGGGCAACAAAGGTAAGAACCTCTCTTGAGATTTCCGGATGGTGATGAACAAAGAGCACCTTAATATCCCTTATTTGCTCCCCATGATTTTTTATAAACATCTCATGAATTTTCGTTTTTGAGTGAATGGAACGTTCCTTCACAATGACTGATATATTCTCCTCCGAAATAAGCTTTTCCCGACTATCCCTAAGCCAATATATTTTCCCACCAATCCAAATGCCAGGTGTAGCCATCAATCCATTATTAACATTATTTTCGCGTTCTGTACTGGTTATTTTATTAAGTGTAATATTAGCTTCCATTACTTCCCCTTCTTATCATCATTATTTTGAAATTCCCAATAGCATATTTGCGATCGTCATGATTTCTTACGGCTTTTTAGATATTGGCTTTGTTAAACGATATTGTTGATGAAACGATTTTTTGTTCATTTCGTATGAATCCTTGGTTTCTCACGTCTTGCAGCATTGATGACAGAAATGAACCTAGAATCATCACCGTATATAACAAGCCTCTTAAATATTGTCAAAAAAAATTCTTAAACGTGCTCTCCTTTATGTTAGCACTGATAGTGGGAGCCCACAATAAACGCATTTTGTCGTTTTTTGTTTTCCTTTGGGAGATGCTTCCGCTCGAGATAAATTTGCAAATTTCCCTGTAAAAAAGCAATTAATCGTTTCTTTCGTCAATACCATCGAAAAACGTCGGTTTAAATGGTAAAATGGTCTTCGTACGAACTGACCAACATAAAGAGGTGAAAACAATGGAATACATAGTACCTGGTTTACTTGGAGTATCTATTTTGCTATTTATAATTTCATTTTTTATAAAAGACCCATATAAAGAAATAAAAAATGAACTTGATCAATTTTCCATGCAGCAAATTCAAGAAATTTATCAACTAAAAAGAAAGATCAAAATATTGGAGGAAGAATTGCTGATCGACGATCGTGATTTTCAAACTGCTTCCTCCTATCCAGAGCCTAAGAAGGAAATTCATGCGATCATCAAAAACCAAGTTTGGTCCTTAGCACAACAAGGGGTATCAATTTCCCAAATCGCCAAGCAATCCTCGCTAACAAAAGAGGACGTGAAAAATATTATTAATGAACTATCAGCAGGTGTGAGATATGAATAAACATACACTACGAGCTTTTGCACTGGGGATTATTTTCGCTGTTGTTGTGCTTCATTTCACTGTTTTAGAACGCGAACCGGAAATACCTATAAATAGTGCAAAAGAGAGGATGACAGAGGCTGGCTTTGTTGTTTTAACTAAAGAAGAATTGAACGATTTAGAGAAAAAGCAAATGGAACCTCCAGCGGAAGAAGTCAAGACAGATCAAGAAACTCCCAGTGAAGAATTAAAGCAAATCACTTTAGAGATTAAGCTGAACATGAGCACGAAAAAAATAGCAGATATGCTTGCTGATGGGCAAATCATCGAGAATGCTACCGAATTTGAACAGTATTTAATCGAGCATGGCTACCATACGAAGGTACAGATCGGAAGCTTTGAGCTCAACAGTGAAATGACCTATGAGGAGATCAGTAAAATCATCACAAAAAACAAATAAAAAAAGAGAAGCATTTTGCTTCCCTCATATTTTATCGCAATAGCATCGAGAGTTCTAATTCTCGATGCCTTTTGGCATTTTTGGATAAAATTGCACTTAATATACGTTGATTTTCGCTCCAGGTGCATGCTTTCGGGTGGGCGGTGAGCCTCCGGAGCAGTCACTTGAGCCACTTGAAAAGTTTTCAGCCGTCTATTTTTGCAGAATTTCTAGAACTGCTGTCCTCTGTTCTGTCGAGGGAGAACGCAAATGACGTTGGTTCCGGCAGATTGTTTTAAATATTGGAGCCTTGCAGACTTCATTTATTCTGGTTAGGGGAGTGTAATATTAACTGTGTAAGTGAGGAATGCGTACGATTCCTTACTCACACAGTTTTTTATTTGATAGAATCATAAGTATAAAGCTAAAGGAGTGATTTCGGTGGGGAAATTGAAAAGAGA
>NZ_JARGEJ010000540.1:0-310 GCF_029211245.1 Robertmurraya sp. DFI.2.37
GAGAAGCTTTAGTATCAAGGGCGGAAGTTACTTCATCTAATAGTAGAACAGAGGGTTTGTTCACCAATGTTAGTGCAAGCGATAACCGTTGCCTTTGACCTCCTTAAAGCTCCTTTGCCTCTCTCGATAACAGTTCCGCTGATAAACCCACATATTCCAAATAAGTTTCCGGATTTTCTAACGCCTTCCCGCGAAGCTTCAATGGCAATGATAAGTTCTCAAGACCAGTTCCTTTTGTCATAGGAGCCGACTGGAATGCGATGCACACATAACGCCGAAGTTCCTGAACATCCCATTTTCTAACCTCCAG
>NZ_JARGEJ010000541.1:0-309 GCF_029211245.1 Robertmurraya sp. DFI.2.37
TATAATATTCGTGGGTGAATACCTCCATGAATATAAAGATAATTTCTTGAAAATATTTGCCGAAGCTGTCAATTCTAAGGAATTAAAAGGCAAGGGTTGCACCCTTAAAATTGTGGGTAATAAGAATATCAATCAAAAACAAACGGAAGAATTTGTCAATGATTTGGGAATCTGTAACAACGTGGAATATATCAATCATGTACCGCAGCGTAAATTGTATGAATTGATAGTTAATGCAAAAGCAGCAGTACTTATTCCCGGACACACGGCTTTATGGTGGACTAATTTCGCAAAAATGGTCGATTATAT
>NZ_JARGEJ010000542.1:0-309 GCF_029211245.1 Robertmurraya sp. DFI.2.37
GGTTAAAGACAAAATCGGTGTCATTGATAATCTTTTAGAAAAAGTGGATAACTTAATTATTGGCGGAGGGCTTGCTCACACATTTGTAAAGGCTCAAGGCCATGAGGTTGGGAAATCCCTTTTAGAAGAGGATAAGATTGAGCTAGCGAAAGAGTTCATGAAAAAGGCTGAAGAAAAGGGCGTTAAATTTTTCATGCCAGTTGTTGTGATCGTAGCAGATGACTTTTCTGAGGATGCTAATACGAAGGTTGTTCCAATTGAAGAGATTCCTGCCGACTGGGAAGCGCTTGATATTGGACCAAAGACAAG
>NZ_JARGEJ010000543.1:0-309 GCF_029211245.1 Robertmurraya sp. DFI.2.37
CCTTAATCTCCTTGTCCTCTTCAGAATAAAGCCATGCGGTAAATTCATGATAATATTCGCCGGTTCCCAATTTAAAGAAATCCTTATATTGATAATGTCTGCTCACGGGAATGCCTTTCTTGTTTAACAAGAAGCATGATTTAAGCGCATCGTGATATTGCGAGGTCAGTATCGCCTTTATCTTTTCGTCGAAATATTCCAATGTTTCCTGGTCAAAGAAAAACTGTACGGTGTAGGGCCACTTCTCCCCTTTTCCTTTGATGTACTGGTATTGGAATTTGGTTCTCTCCAGCTTTTTGTTGATACCGT
>NZ_JARGEJ010000544.1:0-309 GCF_029211245.1 Robertmurraya sp. DFI.2.37
TTTGAAATTTCCTTTTAAGAACAGTAGATATAGTAAGGTGAAATTGATACCTGCCAAAAACATGAATAGCGTAATTATATATTCTATGTAAGGAGAGTTGAAGGCGGCAATGCTATTTTGTTTGGTTGAATATCCTCCTGTGGCGGTAGTAGTCAGAGAATGACATACACTGTCGAAAAAGTTCATGCCTCCAGCAACCAGCAGAATAATCTCTGTAATGGTCAGCCCCAAATAGATAGTCCAAATCCATTTGGCCGTAACTCCAATACGCGGATGTACTTTATCATGGGTGGGACCGGTGGCTTCCGC
>NZ_JARGEJ010000545.1:0-309 GCF_029211245.1 Robertmurraya sp. DFI.2.37
GGAACTTGAATCCATCGGTCTAGTATATATTTATAAAACTTACCGAATAAAGATTGCTTGTTAGAGGTGACTGTATCCGTGCTTTTTGACTGTGCACCAATAGTTTTTGCTTTGGCTGTAATGGCTTTGAGTGAAGTATCTTCTCCTCCAAGCAACATTCTAAGGCCGCGCAATGTCGGTTCTATATAATTGGCTTGATAAATAGGCACGTCTTGGACTTCGTCCAACAAATCAGGATCTTCTAAATATAGATAATTACGATTAACCGTCAGTACTATCGGATTCCAACCTGTACGTTTAAGATATTTT
>NZ_JARGEJ010000546.1:0-309 GCF_029211245.1 Robertmurraya sp. DFI.2.37
CCAATACAAAGACCAAGGCGAAGCGATGCAGGCCATTGCCAAGTTCTTTCCTTTGGCTTTTCTGATGCTCATTGTAATTCTTGTAGCATTATTCGGTAACTTCAGACAACCGGTCATTATCCTGTGTATCCTTCCCCTTTCCCTTATCGGGGTTGCCATAGGTATGCTGCTCACCGGATTCGATTTCGGCTTCTTCCCCATCGCCGGATGGCTGGGATTATTAGGTATGATTATTAAAAATGTGATTGTGTTACTGGATGAAATAAATATACAGCGCCGAAATGGAATCGCACCTTATACCGCCATCAT
>NZ_JARGEJ010000547.1:0-309 GCF_029211245.1 Robertmurraya sp. DFI.2.37
AAGATAAAAGTATAGGTTATTGCGCCTTATCAAGGTTTGATGGAATCGATAAAAGCGATGGAGGGTGATCTCGCTTCATTTGAGATTATCATTCATATGGCAGACATAACAGAAAGCTTACTGTTGTTGGAGACTTATAAGGATGAAGAGATTGATTTTATTATTAGCCGTGGTGGAACCGCAGACATGCTTAGAGAGCATACATCTATTCCAGTTATTGATATAGAAGTCTCAGGTTATGTTATTTTACGCATTTTAACGTTATTAAAAGGATATCAACAGCCGATGGAGATGATTGCATTTAAAAAT
>NZ_JARGEJ010000548.1:0-309 GCF_029211245.1 Robertmurraya sp. DFI.2.37
AAGGGTATCTCTTTTACCATGCTGTTATACTTAACCAGTTCTACAAGATATTCTTCAGTCCAATCCTTCTTTTGAGCCATCCTTTACCAGCTCCTTAAACATATTTCCACCCGGTTTTGGTTTTTTTTACAACCAGTAATTCATGTTTGAATTTATTTTCGAACATTTTTCGAACTAAAGGGAATCGTTCATTAGCTAATCCTTTTACATCAATTACAGCAATTTCCCCATCCTTATACCATACTTCAAAATCAGCCTTATATGTCCATGCTTGGCGTGTTCTTACACCGGTTCCTCCACAAGTTTTAC
>NZ_JARGEJ010000549.1:0-308 GCF_029211245.1 Robertmurraya sp. DFI.2.37
ACTTGGAATTCTTAGAATCTATCACAAGATACGAATTAGCAAAACGTGAAGCGAAGAGCCTTGAAAAAAGAATGAAGTGGGCACGCTTCCCTTTCGTGAAGTCATTAGATGAATTTGAACTTAAAGGCCAAAACGTTCTAACAGCTCGCCAGCTTTCTCAGCTTCGAGAATTGAGCTGGTAAGAACAACAGTACAATTTAATTCTTCTAGGCCCTCCAGGCATCGGAAAAACGTATATCGCAATTGGGCTGGGACTCGAAGCCGTTTATAGAGGATTCCATGTTTACTTCGCTACAATGGGTGAGCTT
>NZ_JARGEJ010000055.1:0-28038 GCF_029211245.1 Robertmurraya sp. DFI.2.37
ATTCATCATGCACGTATCCCCACTCTATACTTGTTTCTCGACAATTCAAGTATAAATGAATGGGTGATATCGTGCTCTTTTTTTTGCACAGTAATTGTGTAATAACCCCAACAAATATTATAGAACCTTTTTATACGAAGGCCTATTGAAAATGTTTCATCCGATCATTGCCGATTCAGGGAAGATTGCTGCGAATAAAAGCTTTTACTTCAAAATTGAACGCCAATAAACCAGAAAAGGGCTGTCCATGGTGGACAGCCCCCAAACAAAATTAAGTTCTTTTTTGGATATCGGTCTTTATTTCGTTTTATCGGTCTTAATCAAAATATATTGGTCTTTACGCGAATATATCGGTCAAAACAGTCCATATTTCGGTCTAAGCATGGTGTTCGTTAATTCATCAGGCCTTTACTGGACGATCCCTTTTTCTTTTAATAGCTTGTAAGCTTCATCTTCTTGCTCTTCTTTGATTTGATATTCGAGGTTGCCATCAACGAATTTAGCACATCTACCGCCAAATGGCTTTAGCATTGCTTTAATTTCTTTAATATCCGCCACTTCTTTTACTGGATAATTAACTTTCATCCGTATCACCTCCTAATTTAACTATAGTAAACTAGACAAGGTAACACAGTGACAAAGATTACAGTACCGTCATTTTTTATAAACCGCTTAAGGAAGTTTTGTAACTTAGTTAACAACACTTTCTTCTTTTTTCTGAATGAGTTCTTGCATTCTTTGACGATCCCGTTCAAGAATAGGTTTTAAATACTTACCAGTATGGGACTCAGGAGTATCTGCAATTTTTTCTGGAGTTCCGGTTGCAACGATCGTTCCTCCCTTGTCTCCTCCTTCAGGACCTAAGTCAACAAGATAGTCGGCTGTCTTGATCACATCTAAATTATGCTCAATGACTAGAACCGTATCCCCGTTCTCAACTAATCGCTGCAGCACGACTAACAATCTCGAAATATCGTCAACATGGAGTCCTGTTGTCGGTTCGTCAAGAATATAAAGAGAACGACCTGTCGAGCGGCGATGAAGTTCAGAAGCAAGCTTAACCCGCTGCGCCTCTCCACCAGACAATGTGGTAGCCGGTTGTCCCAACTTAATATATCCTAATCCGACATCATATATCGTTTGCATTTTCCGTTGGATTTTCGGAATGTTCTCGAAGAATTCTAAAGAATCTTCTACAGTCATTTCCAAAATATCGGATATGCTCTTTCCTTTATATTTTACTTCCAACGTTTCCCTGTTATAACGTTTCCCATGACAAACCTCGCATGGAACGTATACGTCAGGGAGAAAGTGCATTTCAATTTTAATAATTCCGTCACCGCGGCACGCTTCACAACGACCGCCTTTAACGTTAAAGCTAAAACGACCTTTTTTATATCCACGCACTTTCGCTTCATTTGTAGCTGCAAATAGATCACGAATATCGTCAAATACACCTGTATACGTTGCTGGATTTGAGCGTGGAGTTCGGCCGATTGGCGATTGATCGATGTCGATTACTTTATCTAAATGCTCGATCCCTTTAATCTCTTTATATTGTCCAGGTCTTGTTTTAGCCCGATTGAGCTTTTGCGCGAGCGCTTTATGCAAAATTTCATTTACAAGCGTACTTTTACCTGAACCTGAAACACCTGTAACCGCAATGAACATTCCAAGCGGAAACTTGACGTTTACATTTTTCAAATTGTTCTCTTTCGCTCCCTTAATTTCTAGAAAACGGCCATCATCCTTTTTTCGTTCAATGGGAAGCGGAATGAATTTTTTGCCTGATAAATATTGCCCTGTGAGAGATTTTGCATCCTCCATCACTTCCTTTGGCGACCCAGCAGAAACGACCTCGCCACCGTGTACACCTGCACCTGGTCCAATATCAATTAAATAGTCAGCGGCAAGCATCGTGTCTTCATCATGCTCAACAACGATCAGCGTATTGCCAATGTCTCGCATATTTTTCAGCGTTCCAATGAGCCGATCATTATCCCGTTGATGCAGACCGATTGATGGTTCATCTAAAATGTAAAGAACACCAGTCAAACGGGAACCGATTTGAGTGGCTAAGCGAATTCGCTGCGCCTCTCCACCAGACAAAGTACCAGCTGCCCGATTAAGCGTTAAATAATCGAGACCGACATTGATGAGAAATCCAAGTCTTTCCCGAATTTCACGGAAAATGGCATTGGCAATTTGTTTCTCTTTTTCTGTTAATGTAATGCCATCCATTTTGTCATATGCTTCTCTTATTGACAGAGAAGTTACATTTGCGATGTTCTCCCCATCAATGAGAACAGCTAAGCTTTCTTTCTTAAGGCGTTTGCCCTTACAAGTTGGGCAAGGCTGCTCCGCCATGTATTTTTCCATCTGTTCACGAATATAATCGGAGCTTGTCTCTTTATAGCGGCGTTCCACATTGCCGATTACACCTTCAAATTGAATGTAGTTTTCACGAATTTGACCAAAATCGTTCTCATAACGGAAATAGATTTTATCTGCCTCTGAACCGTAAAGAATTTTTTCAATTTCATGCCCTGGTAAATCCTTTACAGGTGTGTTCATATCGATTCCGTAATGATTACAGACCGCTTCAAGCAATTGCGGATAATATTGTGAACTGACTGGTTCCCAAGGAGCGATTGCCCCTTGCTTTAAGGTAAGATCCCAATTGGGAATAATTAGTTCTTTATCTACTTCAAGCTTCGATCCTAAGCCGTCACAATCTGGACAAGCCCCAAACGGACTGTTGAAAGAAAACATTCTCGGTTCTAGTTCACCGATTGAAAAACCGCAGTGCGGGCAGGCATGATGTTCACTGAATAACAGTTCTTCTTCCCCAATCACATCGATCAGTACCTTGCCATCGCCAAGCTTTAAGGCTGATTCCAATGAATCTGCCAGACGGGAGCTGACTCCTTCTTTGACAACAATGCGGTCAATGACGACTTCAATGGAATGCTTCTTATTTTTATCAAGAGAAATTTCATCGCCAAGATCATACATCTCTCCATCGATGCGAACACGGACATAGCCCTGTTTTTTAATATCCTCAAGCACTTTGACATGGCTGCCTTTTCGGCCAGAAACAACGGGCGCAAGGACTTGGATCTTTGTCCGCTCCGGATATTCAAAAACCCGATCAACCATTTGCTCAATCGTTTGTGATGAAATTTCAATCCCGTGATTTGGGCAAGTCGGTCTGCCCACCCTTGCAAACAACAAGCGTAAATAATCGTAGATTTCCGTTACGGTTCCAACCGTAGAACGGGGGTTACGGCTCGTCGTTTTTTGGTCTATTGAAATCGCCGGTGACAGCCCTTCAATGGTGTCGACATCAGGCTTATCCATTTGTCCTAAAAATTGTCTCGCATAGGCAGACAATGACTCGACATAGCGACGCTGCCCTTCAGCGTAAATGGTGTCAAAAGCGAGAGAGGACTTTCCTGAACCAGAAAGTCCCGTCAGTACAACAAGCTTGTCTCTCGGGATTGTGACATCAATGTTTTTTAAATTATGGGCCCGAGCTCCTTTTACAACCAATTTCTCCATTGCCATCGTTTCGTTATCCCTCCGCTTTTAACTCTAAAATTAAATCGCGCAGCTCTGCCGCTCTTTCGAAATTAAGGGCCTTTGCCGCTTCCTTCATTTCTTTTTCCATCTCTTCAAGCACTTTTTCCTTTTCTTTCTTCGTTAAAGAACCAAGCTTTTGCGCCGGTGTGTACTCTTCTGTCTCTTCAGCAACAAGCGTCGCTCGAATCGCTTCACGAATATCCTTCTTGATGGTTGTCGGCGTAATACCATGCTTTTTATTATATTCTTCTTGAATGGCACGACGCCGTTTTGTCTCACTAATTGCCAACTCCATCGAATTCGTGATCCGGTCAGCATACATGATGACATGACCATTCGAATTACGAGCAGCCCGGCCAATTGTCTGGATGAGAGAGCGCTCCGAACGGAGAAAGCCTTCTTTATCCGCATCCAAAATGGCCACTAGTGAAACCTCAGGAATATCTAATCCTTCACGGAGAAGGTTAATTCCGACTAAAACATCATATTTTCCGAGGCGAAGCTCGCGAATAATCTCAATCCGCTCTAAAGTTTTTACCTCTGAATGTAAGTAATTGACCTTAATGCCAATTTCTTTTAAGTAGTCCGTTAAATCCTCGGACATCTTCTTCGTTAAAGTCGTGACGAGAACGCGCTCATTTCGCTTAATACGCTCCTGAATTTCGCCAATCAAATCATCAATCTGTCCTTCGATCGGCCTTACATCAATCGTTGGATCAAGCAGACCTGTTGGACGAATGATTTGTTCGACCATCTCAGGTGTGTGCTCCATTTCATATGGACCAGGCGTCGCTGAAATATAGACAATTTGATTAATATGCTGTTCAAACTCTTCAAATCGCAATGGGCGGTTATCCATCGCTGAAGGCAAGCGAAAGCCATGATCGACCAGCACTTGCTTTCGCGCTTGGTCGCCATTATACATTCCCCGAACCTGTGGCAGCGTCACATGAGATTCATCAATGACTATTAAAAAGTCCTCTGGGAAATAATCGAGAAGTGTATATGGCGTTGAACCAGACGGTCTTAATGTTAAATGTCTTGAATAGTTTTCAATCCCTGAACAAAAGCCCATTTCTCTCATCATTTCAAGATCATAACGTGTTCTTTGCTCCAAACGCTGAGCCTCAAGGAGCTTATCATTTTCTCGTAAGTACTTTAAACGTTCCTCTAGCTCTTTTTCAATATTTTCAATCGCTACCCTCATTTTTTCCTCACGGGTTACGAAGTGGGATGCTGGAAAAATTGCGACATGCTCTCTTTCTCCCATAATTTCACCAGTTAAAGCATCCACTTCACGAATCCGATCAATTTCGTCACCGAAAAACTCGACTCTTAAGCAATGCTCATCCTTTGAAGCAGGAAAAATCTCAACCACATCTCCTCTTACTCGGAAGGTACCACGTTGAAAGTTGATGTCATTGCGCTCATATTGTATATCAACTAATCGTCTCAGAAGCTGATTGCGCTCGATCTCCATTCCCGTTCTTAAGGAAAGGACCATTTCCCGATACTCTTCTGGCGAACCTAAACCATAAATACAGGAAACACTGGCAATGATGATGACATCTTTTCGTTCAAACAAAGCGGATGTTGCCGAGTGACGAAGCTTATCTATTTCATCATTAATACTTGAATCCTTCTCAATAAATGTATCAGTGGAAGGAACATATGCCTCTGGCTGATAATAGTCATAATAGCTGACAAAGTATTCAACAGCGTTATTGGGGAAAAAGTCTTTAAATTCACTATAAAGCTGTCCTGCCAACGTTTTGTTATGAGCGATGACAAGGGTCGGCTTATTCACTTCCTTAATGACATTGGAAATCGTAAATGTCTTCCCCGTTCCCGTAGCTCCTAACAAGGTCTGATGCTTCTTCCCCGCTTTTATCCCCTCAACAATTTTTCGTATAGCTTCTGGCTGATCCCCTTGAGGTGAATATTTCGAAACCAATTCAAACTGATCCTTCACACAAAAGCCTCCTTCTCCACTCAATCCGATAAACTCATATTCCCATTCTACCACAAACATCCAAAAACTAACCAACAATATACGAACGGATATTCGTTTTTTTTACTTTTGGAAATAGCTTCATTCAAAATCGGGAGTTTGAGAGAGGATTTTACCCGTTTTTGAGTGGGGATTGCAGGTGGTTTAAGTGGGGTGATCTGTACGAAAGAAAGTGCAGGGGAAGGCTGCGTGTGCTTTCGCGCTGATTACGTGGATCTTGCTTTGATTGTGCGTGTTTTAGCTGGGGTTACACTGGTTTCTTCCTTGTTTGCGCGCATTCTTCTCAGGATTGCACTGATCTCGCTTTGATTGTCCGTTCTGTACGAGATTACACCGATGCCTACCTTGTTTGCGCGCCGCTATGAGTCAGAGTCTCAGAAGTTGTAAAGCAAATTTCGCCGCCGAGACAGCAGCGCAAATGAAAACGACCAAGGATTTGTCCGTTTCCGTTGGTCGCGTTCATTCTCATATTCGCATTAAATCTTGAATTTCTTAATTGCTTCATCCATTTGTTCAGATAGTGTTTGTAAAAGGTCCGTTGATCTTTTGATATCGTTGAAAATATTCATTTGCTCTTCGGTTGAGGCGGCAACCTCGGTTGAGTAGCTTGCGGATGCTTGAGATAATTGGGCGACTTCGTCGATGGAAGCAGATAGCTCTTCTGAGGCTGCTGACATTTGTTCCGTTGTTGCTGTCACTTCTTGGAGTTCTTCGTTTACTTTTTGAATCGCCTCAAAGATTCCTTTGAAGGTAGCACCGGCTAAATGGATGGCGTTGACCCCGAGTTCTACCTCATTGATGCTATTATCCATTTCTGTTACAACCTGTAATGTCGTGTGCTGATACTTGGCAATTAACTGTGAGATTTGTTCCGCTGAATGCTTGGATTGCTCGGCCAACTTTCTTACCTCGTCTGCTACAACCGCAAATCCCTTGCCATGGTCCCCTGCTCTTGCTGCTTCAATTGCAGCATTAAGAGCTAATAAGTTGGTTTCATCGGCTATATTAGAAATTACTTTTAAGATGAGTTCCACTTCTTGCACCTGTTGACCCAATTCCTTTGTAACATTAGAATTTTTGGAAACCGTCTCCTGAATCCTATCGATTTGATTCATGACTGTCGTTAATTCTTCGTCTCCACGTTTAACTTTGTTGATCATCTCTTGTGATGATTCTGCTACATGGCTTGCCGATTCTGCGATATTTTGAATTCCCTGCGCCATTTGTTCAATGGCGATTTTCGATTCATTCGTCTTCTGGAGTTGCGTTTGATTACCGCTAGCCACTTCTGCAACTGCCTTTGAAATCATCGTACTGGCTTCATTTACATCAGAAACATTTGCATTTAGATGTTTTGCTGCCTCCATTAGCTTTATGGAAGTAGCAGAAATATTTAAAATGATCTCTTTCATATTTCGAATCATGACGCTGAAGGCGTCTGATAAAACTTTCATTTCTCCTGAACTACTGCTGCGCTCACCTTTCATAATTTTGTCAGCCTCAACTAGATCACCTTCTGCAATCACATTAGCTGTTCTCGTTAATGATGGAAATCTTTTCAGCATTCGGTTCACATACAAAAATAAGGCACCACCGGCAATGGCAATGGCCAAAACGTTTACTCCGATAAATAAAGGCAATCCCTCCTTATTCACTGTATTCTGGATAGCCCCGACCGCTCTGGCATCAATATCCACTCCTAATATTCCGATTACACTGCCGCTGCTGTTGGTAATCGGGACGAACGCTGATAGGTAATCCCCATATTCAGGATCGTGAACGATTTCCGTATGACTCACATTTCCATCAAGAACCGGTTCGATATCTTCGTAAGTTGTTGCCGTAGTTGGAGCGCCAATTGATGAAGAAATCTCTGAGTCCCTTGGCAGACCATCGATGTACATCATTACATTTTTGTCATCATCCACTGCTAATGTGTAAACATAAAACGAACCGGTTTTTTCACGTAAATCATTTAATAGTTCCCGTAGCTCCCAATAATCATCATTCTCTGTTTTGGTTGCTAGAAACTCTTCATATTGGTTTACATCAATGAAACTAGCAATATTTTCTGCGGTTTGTATACTATAGTTTGAAATCGTTTGCTCAACTGCTTTAGAAGTATTCTGAATCAAAATAATGATCGTCATGACTAGAATAAAAACCATGACAATCATTAATGACCATGTGATTTTCGTGCCTAGCTTCGTTTCTTTTCGCATCATTCATCACTCATCTCCGTCTCTTAAGCGAGATTCCATCAATACCGACTATTAAGAGCTCTCCAACTGAAAATATTGCTGATCATGAATGGTCATTTTTTTATAGTTAAAAGATAGGATATTATTCTTTTTTAAGTCATTGATCACATGACTAACTGTCTCTCTTGAGGTTCCTGAAATATTGGAGATATCCGTTGTCGTAATTGGACACCTAAGGGTAACTACATCCCCTTCCTGACTGCCCAAATCCTCCATCAAGTAGCTAATCGTATGAATAACTCGTTCAGTTGCATTTGAGTTCGTCATTTTTTGCAGCCTTGTTTCATGTAATCTTAAAATCGAAGATAGTTCACGAACAACATGTAGGAGATGCTTTTTACTTCGCTTCACTGTATCTTCAAAATAAAAGGTTGGCAAATATAATAATTCCACATCTGTAACAGCAATCGCTGAGTAATGATAATCCGGATCTGAAAAAAGTCCGCCATAAGGAAATAGTGTATTTGGCTTAATATAATCTGAATACAAAAGGGTCGCGTCAGAATTGTTCTTTTCAAGTTTGACAAATCCATCCACTAATAAATAGATTCTTTCCCGAGGATCGCCGGCGGTGAACAGCAGCTGTCCTTTCCTATAGGTTCTCCAGTACACAAATGAGCTTAATTGGATTAATTCTTTCTCAGAACTATGGGAAAACACTTCAAAGCTCTTTAATAATTCAACAATGTTTTCTGGTTTCATCTATACCCCTCCTCATTGTTGTTACAGTGATGTATAACCGGCTCTACAATTCTATTATATATAGTAAAGGAAGCTCTCAACTTACCGTTATATGGCAATTTTCGAACATCCATTCAGCATTTTTTGCGGATAACCCCGCTTTTTGTTTCATCCTAAAATAGAGTTTCTTTCTCAAGCTAAAAAGAGCAAACTGGAAAATGGAGGAGGACTTATAAATGGGTGGATCGCCTAAAGAGACCACTAAAATAGCAGTCTCCTAAGGCTCGAAAATCTAGTGCATAACCAGTTCTTCTTTCGCAATAATATGTGTCCCTGCTCCATTAGAAATGGCATCATAGGCTTGAGTCAGGGAAGTAATAATCGTTTTTCGGCCGCATCTTGATTTGGCAAATTCAATAGCTGCTTCTACTTTAGGCAGCATGCTTCCTGGTGCAAACTGTCCATCAGCAATATGTTTTTTTAACTCCTCCACTGTCACCTCATTGAAAAATTGCTGGTTTGGCTGATTGAAATTGATCGCTACGTTAGGAACAGCCGTTAAAATCAGGAGAATATCAGCATCAACTAATTCTGCTAATTTTTGTGAAGCAAAATCTTTATCGATAACCGCCTCCACTCCTTCAATTCCATCTTTTCCTTTAATAACTGGGATTCCTCCACCTCCACCTGCTATGACGATGTCTCCATCAGCCACTAGTTGATTGATAATTCGATACTCTAATACTGCTGTCGGCTTAGGTGAAGGGACAACCCTGCGCCAACCTCTGCCGGCATCCTCCTTAAAGATAAAGCCTTGCTCTTTTTCTAGTTTCTTTGCCTCTTGTTCTGTATAAAAAGGGCCAATTGGCTTTGTTGGTTGGACAAATGCTGGATCATCTTCCTCTACCAACGTCCTTGTCACTACTGTTACCACATCTTTTTCAATCCCATTTTCTAAAAGGGCTTTATCCATCGCATTTTGCAGCCAGTAGCCGATCATGCCTTCACTCATGGCACCGCATGTATCGAGGGGAAGTGCAGGCGTCGTTTCTGACTCAGCAGCCTTCTGTTGAAGCAATAAATTTCCGACCTGCGGACCATTCCCGTGGGTAATAATTAATTTATGCCCATCTTCAATTAACTTCACTAATTCTCGTGCTGTACGGATACAGGCTTGCTGCTGTTCATCAGCAGTTGCCCCATTCCCAGTTTGAATCGCATTTCCACCTAGAGCGACAACAATTTTTTTTGACATAATACGATCCTCCCGACCTCTACAATTCGAAATTCCGGCTTCTAAAAATGATGACATGTTCAAAGAAGTCTAGCCTTTAAAACAATACAGAAATACTCATAATCGCCATCACTACAACAGTCAGAATAAGCAGTAGCTTCCATACATGCTTAAGGTAGACGTTGTAAGGGATACGAGCTATTGCGAGCGCTCCCATAATAACAGCGCTTGTTGGAGTAACAAGGTTGACAATTCCGGAAGCACTTTGAAATGCTGTAATGACAACATCCCGTCCTAAACCTGAAAACTCCGCTAACGGAGCCATAATCGGCATTGATAAAGTGGCTAATCCAGAGGTTGACGGAACTAAAAATGACAAAGGTAGATAGAATAAAAATGATAGATTGGTAAAGACAACTGGCCCCACATCGGCCAATAGCTCTTCGCCCCAATGGAGCACTGTAGCTGTCATTCCCCCATCATTCATCACGATGGAAATACCGCGGGAAATGCCAATTATTAAGGCAACGCCTAGTAGATCCTTTGCACCATCAACAAAAGTATTAATGTACTCAACCTCTCCCATTTTATAAACAAAGGCAATAATAATCGAAGAAAACAAGAATAATAAAGTGAGTTCTCCAAACCACCAGTCTCCTAGCGGAATGATCGAACCTAATATTTTTCCAATAACAGGAATTCCCAAAATCGCATTATTCATATTTTCAAAGAATGGAATATCGAACTTATAAGCCCATGGAATTACACCAAGAATCATGATCACAAACGTGATCGCAAATATGGTTAATACGGCTTTTCTTTTCCCTGTAAGCTCAAGAACCTCTTCTGATTGCCCTTTAAGGAAATGCTTTTCGTTATCCTCCTTCATGTCAGCTACAAGAGATTTCAGCGGGTCATTTTTGACTCGATTCGCATATCTCATCACGAAGGCAATCGTTATAGCTAGTCCTACAATGAGAATGATCAAGCGAAGCAATAAACCCTCACCAATCGAAATTCCAGCAAAGCCCGATGCAATTCCGGTAGCAAAAGGATTCATGGTCGATCCGAGCACACCGACACCGGCACCTAAAGCGATAATGGAGACAGCGGTCAGAGAATCGTAGCCAGCTGCAATTAAAATCGGAATCACAAGCGGGTAGAACGCGATCGTTTCCTCCGCCATTCCATAAGTTGTTCCTCCAATTGCAAAGACCGTCATTAACACAGGGATGAGCCAAATTTCCCTTCCCTTTAGCTTTCGGACAATTCGACCTATGCCTGCATCAATTGCCCCTGTTTTTACTACAACACCTAAAAAACCTCCAATAACAATAACAAAAAATGCAATATCTTGAGCATCAAAGAAACCTTTTATTGGTGCATAAAGAACCTCCCAGGCGCCTTGCGGATTTTGCTCCGCTGGTGAATAAGTGCCTGGAACCGGTTCAAAGCTTTCGGACCCTGGGTCTTTGTTTTCATATTCACCGGCTGGTACAACCCAAGTAAGCGCAGCAATGGCGATGATGATCAAGAATAAGATCGTGTAAGCAGTAGGCATTTTAAATTTTTTCATGTTCAAGCCTCCTAACACCTATTTAATTTTCCATATAGAACGATGTAGCTATGAATGTTCCTTTATTTACTTAGCTCATAGATCGCTAGTGCATAAATTTCCATAGCCTTGAACATTTTTTCTAACTCTATATATTCATTAGGCTGGTGCTCCACTTTTTCTTGATCTGGAAATATCGCTCCAAACGCAACACAATTATCGATCGCTCTTGCATAGGTTGCACCACCCGACGAAATCGGCACTGACACCGTATCACCAGTCGATTTTTGATAAACCTTCATTAGAGTTTGAATTAGCGGGCTATCGGTAGGAACATAGATCGAGTCCAAAAAATCAACCTCTTCGTATTCAAGCTGATACGGTTTAATCGCTTCTCTTAACCGATCTACTAACTCATTTTTATTAGCCGTTACAGGAATGCGCATATCCACTGACAAAACCTCTTCATCTTGAAGCGAAATTTTCCCAATATTAAACTTAAGTGGCCCTGATACTTCATCTTGAACATCCCCAAAAATAGCTCTGGCATAAACATCTGTACTTACCTTTTCATAGACAAAATCAATAACATTGGAATGGACATCTATTTCATATAAAGCAATGCATAAACGCGTAATTGCATTAATTCCTTCCTCAGGCACTTGAGCATGAGCTGGCTCTCCTAAAACGGTCAGTCCAGCTGCTTGTGGAACGTATGCAAATCCTAATTCACGGAGCTTCTCTTCAAGCTCCTTCTGCTTCTCGCCACGATAATGAATACTGCTTGGCACCGCATTGAAGGCCTCCCCGCCATTCACGCGCAAAGAAGTTTGATTTCTCCCTTTTAACAAAAACTGAAGTAGTCCTTTTTCTGCATATACGAGTGGAAAAATGGCATCAGGTGTAAAGCCCATTGTCGGCCATTCCTCTTGTTCACGATAACGTTGCATACATCTCCACAGCGTTTCTTCATCGGTCCCAAAGATAATCCGAATTCTCTTATGAAAAGGCTTGTGTAAATTCATTAATGCCTTTACCGCAAAGACTGTGGCTAGTATCGGTCCTTTATCATCCTGTGTTCCTCTTCCATACATATTGCCGTTTTGAACAGTGGCTTGAAATGGCGGATAGCTCCACTCCTCCATCCGTCCTGCCGGCACGACATCTAAATGCCCAAGAATTCCAACCATTTCCTGCCCACTTCCGACCTCTGCATAACCGTAATAGCCAGCCGGATCATAATAAGTTCGAAAGCCCAATCGCTTGCAAATCGCCAACGCTGTTCTGAGCGCTTCATTAATTCCACTGCCAAAAGGAAAAGGAGAATCATCCTCATCTATGACACTTTTAATCTTGATCAACTTTTCTAACGAATGAATATAATCCGCTTTTAATCGTTCAATTTCTTCACTAATTTCATGATAATCATTCATGGGATCACCTTATTTCAGGTTTATTAACCAAGGAAAGGAAAAAACCTTTCCCTGGTCATGAAAATTACCCTAATGTCGCAGCCATTACCGCCTTAATCGTATGCATGCGATTTTCCGCCTCATCAAAAACATGAGAATGCTCGCTCCGGAAAACCTCATCTGTCACTTCCATGGCTGTTAAACCAAATTTTTCATAGATTTCACGGCCTATTTGCGTTTCTAAATCATGGAAAGCAGGCAAACAGTGAAGAAACATGACATTATCATTTCCAGTCAACTTCAGCATTTCCATATTTACTTGATATGGCTTTAATAGCTCGATTCTCTCTGCAAATTTATCTTCTTCACCCATTGAAACCCACACATCCGTATAAATAACATCAGCACCATCAACGGCCTGGGCGATGTCCTCCGTTACGATGACTCGCCCATTGGACTCTTTCGCCACTTCCTTCGCATAATTCACAATCGTTTCATCTGGGAATAGAGAAGCTGGTGAACAAATGCGGACATCCATTCCTACCTTTGCCCCACCGATCAATATGCTGTTGGCAACGTTATTGCGGCCATCGCCGACATAGACAAACTTAACTCCTTTAAGATGCCCGATATGCTCCTTAACCGTTAAAAAGTCTGCCAATATTTGCGTCGGATGGAATAAATCCGTTAAACCATTCCACACAGGAACACCAGAGTATTTCGCCAGCAATTCCACGGTCTCATGACTAAAGCCTCTAAATTCAATTCCGTCAAACATTCTTCCCAATACTTTGGCAGTGTCTTCGACAGATTCCTTTTTCCCAAATTGAATATCTCCTTTGCCGAGGTATTCTGGATGCGCTCCTAAATCAATGGTCGCTGTTGTAAAAGCACATCTTGTCCTTGTCGAAGGTTTTTCAAACAATAAGGCGATATTTTTTCCTTCCAAATATTTATGGGGAATTCCCTGTTTCTTTTTCACCTTCAACTCTTCTGCAAAGTCTACTAAATAATTAATCTCTTCCTCAGTAAAATCACGTAATGCTAAAAAGCTTCTTCCTTTTAAATTTGGCTTCTTATCAGTCAACATAATCCTCTCCACCTTTTTCAAAAATGTCTGCTCGTTTACTAATGTATAAAGATGAATAACAGATGCCATTTTTGTCGATTAAATATCTTCTCTCATAATTGGCATACTCATACAACGAGGACCCCCACGGCCTCTTGATAATTCCGAGCTCGGTACCTCTATCACCTCTATGCCGCTTGCCCTTAACAGTTCGTTCGATACATAGTTTCGGTCATACGTCACAACAACTCCAGGCGAAATCGCAAGAGTATTCGAACCATCATTCCACTGCTCACGGGCAGAAGCTATGACATCTCCGCCACCGCACGGAATAAGTTGAATTTCATCCAGCCCTAACACTTCCTTCAAACATTCTGTTAAGTTACTCCGCTCCGTAATTTTTACATGCTCTGGGTCTTTGCCTTTTTCAAGAATATAAATTCGCATATTTCCGTCAGGCCCTTGGATAGCTGGGTGGATCGTGAATTTATCGTAGTCCACCATCGTAAATACCGTATCAAGATGCATGAATGCCCGGCTCTTAGGAATTTCAACGGCAACTATTTTGGTAATGTCACTTTGACGTTTAAAAAGGTTGAGCGCCAATTTCTCTATCGCTCGCGCAGAAGTGCGTGCACTAACCCCAATCGCAACTGTACTCTTCGAAAGAATCAGTTCATCTCCACCTTCAATAGCGAATTCATAATCCCGGTTAAGCCATACAGGAACATCGTGCTTTGCAAAGCGTGGATGATATTTAATAATATATTCCATGAACATCGATTCTCTCCGCCGTGCTCCTTCTCTCATGCGATTAATAGATAAGCCGTTGCCAATCGCTGCTGCCGGATCACGTGTGAAATATAGATTAGGCATCGGATCTAAATAAAACGGATAATGGTCCGCCATAAACTCGTATAAATGAGTTTTCTTTCCTTCCTCAATTTCAGTTTTCATGACCCCTGCGATCATTTTGTCGACCATTTGATCGGTCGGGAATGAAAGCAAATATTCCTTTAAAGTTTCCCTTGCTCCATTTACGTTCGACTTACTCTCCGCTAAAAATTGGTCAATGAACTGGAGGCGAATCTCTTCCGAACTTAAAACTTCCGTCAATAAGTTTTCTAAATATAGAACCTCGACACCACGGTTCTTTAAAGCGTTTGCAAAATAATCATGTTCCTTTTGAATTGTAGGAAGATAAGGAATATCATCAAATAACAATTTGTGTAAAAACTCTGGAGTTAAATTTTCTACTTCTTTCCCTGGACGATGAAGTAAAACAGTCTTTAATTCGCCAATTTCAGATGTTACGTGAATCGGATGCCTCATAATAAAACCTCCTTCATTTCCTATAACATTTTGTATGGATATCCTTTACACTTTTCATGATAAAGGGTTTATATTTCTAAAACTGTGGTCGTCCTTGAACATTAGTTGTGAATTATTTCACAAAAAATATTATACAAAACTCAACTATTTGTATATTTTTACAAAGAAATCGCTTTCAACATTATTTTCTCTGTCATCGTTCTACTTTTTCCTGCATATTTCGAGAATATTTTCAGATCGCGGCTTATAAAATAAATATATTCTGACTATTTATTACAACAATTCAATAAAAAAGGACGATTATTCCTTATGATCGTCCGAACACATTTGCTAAATTGATCGTTCTAAACAAAAATGACGATCTCCAATTGGAAACCGCCTTGTTAAGTAAGCGAGTCTATATTTTTATAAGCTTGAGTTTGCCGTTTCGATGCCGACGTATTTAAGGAGACGGTCATGCAAAATGATCGCATCCTCATCAGAGCAGCAAATGATTAAGCAAGTATCATTTCCACAAACCGTTCCTAGCATCTCTGGCCATTCAATTTGATCCAGTAGCGCACCAATTACATGGGCGTTACCTGGGCTTATTTTAAGGACGATAAGGGGACCGACCATGCTTAATTTTTCAAATACTTCAACAAGTGAACGTTCAAGCCTTTCATGTGGCTTATAATTAATATCTCCAACCAAGCTGTAGCGAAAGCTCCCAGTGTTTAGAGGAATTTTAATTAGATTTAACTCTTTTATGTCCCTCGAAACAGTTGCTTGAGTGACCTTCATCCCCTTTTCACATAAAAGTCTAACAAGATCCTCTTGTGTTTCAATTTCATGCGTACGAACCAGTTCTCTAATAAGGTGATGCCTTTGGCCCTTTGACATGTGAATACACCTCTCCTGTAAAAATCGAGTCAATCTTCAATTTGATTGTACATTGAACGTTCCTCTTTTTTTACAGAAAAAGTGTCGATTCTATTACAGATCTTATCACTTAGCTTCGTACCTTTTGCGCCATCCGTTGAGCATACCAAAAGCCCGTTGTTAAAGAGAAGGCATCAATGACAATGAGCAAGAAAGAGTTAGTATAACCTTTATAAACAGACGCCGTAATAAGCGCAACCGTTAGGATCAGCCCTATGTAGCGATTATAGGTTACTCTCGTAAATAACACGACAAGAATTCCAGGTAAAAGGAGTGCCATTACTACTTTCATTAACACTATCTACACCTTCTTCACATTAAATACAAAGTTACTAAACTAAGAATAGCTTTTTTCAATGTGATAGGCAAATAGGCTAGTGGAAAATTCACCGGCCACGCCCACCTTTAGCTTGTCAAAAAAGCCAACTGATTTCCTTGAAGAACGCTGGATATGATTGAAACTTCCCTCATGCTAAAAGGAGCATATTATGGAAGATTGGCTCAAGCTGATCCCGCTCTATTTCATTGATAATGAATTCAAAGCCATATTCATAGAAGCCATCTTCTTCAGATTTCCAAACATTCCTGCCAAAAAATTTGACTTCCTTCCCCAAAATTTGTGTCGTTATGAGAACCACAACATCTTTCTGCACCGGTAAACTACTATTTGCTCTATAATTGAGTCCGCCGAGGCTTACATTCTTAATGAGCACTTTAGAGTAGCCTAATTTCACTTCCTTATTTTTAAATTTCACAATCGTCATCTCTGCAGATAATGGTGTATGTAATTGAAATCGCTCATATTTTCTGCGATTTTCAACTTTATCAGCTAACATATTTGTCTGTTGTGGGGTCATAAACTCTCTTCTTAACAACTGTTGAAGCTTCATTGCTGGAACGGGTTTGCTATATATATACCCTTGGATCTGCTGACACCCTTGCTGTAATAGGAAGAGAAGCTGTTCCTTCGTTTCTACACCTTCTGCAACGATATGAATACCAATTTCTTTTGATAAAAAAATCAGACTTTTAACAATCGCATCATTTGCCGTCTGTAACGTTATTCCATCGATAAAAGATTTATCAATCTTCAGGGTATCAATTTCCAAATCTTTTAAATACGAAAGCGAAGAATAACCTGTACCAAAATCATCAAGCGCTATCTTCACACCTAGTTCTTTCAATTCGGCAATTATATTTTTCGTCACGTCCACATTCCTAATGATCGTTTGCTCAGTCAGTTCTAACTCAATTAACTTCGGTTCTATACCGGCTGCTTCAATCGTTTCTTTCACCGTCTTTACAAAATCCGCTCTCAATAATCGTTTAGGTGAAATATTAACAGAGATCGGCACAACAGGAATCCCTTTCCTCAACCAAATTCCTAACATTTCACAAACTTCTTTCACGACCCAGTCACCGATTTTAAAGATAAAGCCGCTCTCTTCTGCTAATGGAATGAATTCATTAGGAGAGACGATGCCCCATTCAGGATGATTCCAACGAATTAGCGCTTCAGCACCTTCGACTTTTGAAGTTTTAGGGTTTACTTTCGGCTGAAATTCAATGTATAACTCTTCATTGATAAGAGACTTTCTTAGATCTTTTTCCAGATCGTATAGTTTAAAGGATTCAATGTTCATTGATGGAGAAAAGATCTGCCAATCATTTCTGCCAAGCTCCTTTGCTTTATAACGTGCAGCATCAGCATTTCGCAAAAGTGTGCGGAAATCCTCTCCGTCTCTTGGATAAAGACTAATGCCAATGCTCATTGTGATGAAAAGCTCATAGCCCTCAATCTCAAAAGGCATTTCCATCTTAGCTATCATCTTATTCGCTAGCTTAATCGCTTCCTCTAATCCCGTTACCTTATTTAACAGGATCGTAAACTCATCCCCGCCAATTCGGGCAACAAATCCTGCTGACCCTAAATAAAGCTGTAAGCGCTCAGCAAAAGTCACTAAGAATTTGTCGCCGATTTCATGTCCAAATGTATCGTTAATATATTTGAAGCGATCCAAATCAACATAAAAGACAGCGAATTGTTCAGTTTTTTCACTTGCAGCAACAACTTGCTCTTGTAATTTTCTTTCAATGTATCTTCGATTTGGCAGCTTCGTTAAATAATCATGATCAGCCATATATGCCAATGATTCCGTATATTCCACTCTTTCGGTGATGTCTTTCACAATTCCATCCATACGGATAAGATCACCTTCTTGATTAAGATGGGGAGTAAATTGACCTTCAAGCCATTTTATTCGTCCTTTTCCGTCAAGGATGCGAAATTGATGATTCACTTCTTCCCCCTTCTCCAAAAGAGATGCATTTCTTTTAACTAATTCTTTGTCATCTTGGAAAATGAATTCTTTTAATAGCCCGGGACTGAGCATATCAATGGAAATGCCAAAGATCTCCGATAATCCTTTAGAGCAAAATGTAATCTCATTATTATAGAAATCGTATGACCAAATCCCAACAGACAAATGATCTACTACCGATTTAAACCGTTCCTCACTTTGCTCTAATCTCAATTTTAACCCTCTTACTTCTGTAATATCTTGAATCGTTCCGAAAATACGTTCAACTTCTCCGTCCTCACCAAGAATAACTTTTGAACGGAGAAAGATGACACGTTCCTGCCCATCCTTTCGGATAATACGGTGTTCAAAATCGAGTTCTCGTTTTTCATTAATTGTTTTTTGAAAACTATCGCAGTATATTTTTTTATCATGCATATGTACATATGCAAAAACACTTTCCCAAGTTATTTCAAAATCTTCAGTTTCAATGCCGAAGATATGATAAGTTTGTCGATTCCATCGGGCTTTATTTAATTTAACATGATATTCCCAATTCCACATATCCATGAATCTTTGTGTATGATGCGAAAAAAAGCCATCCACTTTTTTCTTTTTATCATTTTGATTGTGAGGTAACAGATTTTTCGACCTCATCTTCGCTATCCCCTTCAGTTCATCTATTATTCATGATGACTTTTAATTCTACTTCCCTAGCTTTTCTTTCCTATCATACAAGAAATTACCATACTACAATATTATTTTTTCCATGTAAATATTGGAAAGCGAAGATTATCTGCGACTATTCTCATAACCTGCATGTAAATTTCGGTAGAACAAATTAATCAACTCGTCCAACTCCTGGCTGCAGCGAAGCGTCTCAGCACTGTGCATCCCTTTATCTTTAGCGATTTGAACTAATTTCCGTTTGTGCTCGGATATTTGTTTCAAAATTCGTTCTCCTTCCTTCAGTCGCTCCACATCCATCCTCCTCCTGATCCTTCCTCTTCTTGTTACCTTCATTTTGGAGGATGTTGACCCGTTTCGTAATCCCCTCTAATTCCCAATTCTCTTATTTCCCCATTTTTAGGATGCTGTTCCTATTCTTTCCTAGCTATGGTAGGAGCGCTCCTCTGGAAGAATATATCTAAATGTCCCACTTATTTTAAAAATTATCTTTTTCTCTGTTAAAAGGGTTAAATACTTGCCAATTTGCTTATCAGTCACTTCATACTTGCTGGAGAGAACATGCGGATCCCAACCATTCTGAATGTATAAAACGCATAAACTCATGAGCAGTGAATCTTTCATTCTATCTCCTCCGGCTAAGACTACCTTCTATTAGTAGTTTGCTTGAAACACTCGTGATAAACCATCCCCCTACCCTCCCTTTTTCTCCAATAGGAATGGAATCCTATCATGAGCACAAGGAATCCTAAATAAATTTGAAGCACCTTTTTTTCATATTCATCGCCGTTTATCCTCGGTGGTCTATGCAGGTTCCTTTAGACGTAAATACATATATAAAAATTACTCTAAAGTCACACCAAAACGAAGGCGTCTTTGGAACCATTAAGGTTCAAATCGTTTCTGCGATGTTTTCGCTAATGCCGGGTCAAAAGAACCTTTCTTTCAATAAGGTCAGCCTACAGTGCATTTAGCTTTGGCTGCTTGCCCCAGATGCAGATCCACTCATTAAAAAGTTAGCCACTACAAACGAAAGCAAAACAACACGAAAAAACTGCTCTGGTTTAGAACCACAGCAGTCAAAATATCAACCTGATATTGTCTAACAGTTAAATGGAAAAGCGCTTTTGAAAGCGGTCAGTGCAGTTATTATCATGATGAAAAATGGAACGCTTAGCTGTTTTGAGGCGTATAGCCCATTTGATATACTTTCGCAATTGCTTGAGAACGATCGGTAACGCCCAGTTTCTGCAAAATATTGGTCATATGGTTCTTTACAGTATGATCACTGATGAACAGGGACTGGGCAATCTCGCGATTATTTAAGCCTTTTAATACTTGGTGGAGCACTTCCATTTCACGATTTGATAAATTCAATTTCAACTTGATTTCTTCTTGTCCAACTCCTAATTCCATGTCATTTTCTTGACCAAATGGAATTTCAATTTCTGTCATATAGTTTCGCGCCTCCCACTCCTCAAAGGTTTTGTAGAGGGGATCATTCTGAAGCTGCTGTTGAAGTGGTTGAGCTAGCTTTTCACCAACCCGCTCGAAAATGATAAAAAGCAACTTTACTAAGTGCTTTTCAACCTTTTTCCACTCTTGGGCTTGATAATAGTGCTGCATGAGCTCCATCGTTTCTTTATCAGAAATGGCATCTTGCAGTATTTCCTGTTCATAAAAAATTAGTGTACATGCATTCTCCAATGCGTTAATTTGCTGCGCATTCAAGCCTATTTCTTTAGCAAACTCTGCTACTAACTTGCGCGCTTCAACACTTTGCCTGTATTTCTCTCGCTCATTTTTTTCTAGCAATCTAGTAAGGAGATTAACCAATTTTTCATCAGAATGCTGAGCTAGTTCCTTCTGCAATAAATAAATCGAAATTCCACCTGCAATACCAAGACTTGATAGAAATGGGATATACGGTTTCACTTCATCCTTGCTGCGAACCCCTATACTAAGCACTCCAAATAATTCACTTCGAAATGTAATAGGCATCTCATAAACGAGCTCTCCACTCGCTAGTTCATGGAACATCCCCTTTGTTCTTTCCACTAGCTTATTGCTGAAATGCCTTTTTCCAAGGTCACGGCCATATTCACCTAATTGCTCGTTTTTCATGCCTCGCGATAAAAGCGAGAGTTTATTCTGTACCTGAATTTCCTTAAAAAGTACACATGCAAAGGAACCAGATAAAATATTCATCCCCATGTCAATTAAAATATAGAGAACTCTTTTCACATTATTCACTTTTGTCATCACACTGAAAATCTCATTGAAAGTAGATAGTTGTAAAAAATGATGATTAGAACTTTCTTTTAAGCTTTGTTGGACCATAAAAACTCCGATAAAAGAGGTCAATATGCTAATGTCAACAGGATCAAACAATCCCTCTTCTTTTTCACTGCCCCCAAATAAAAGCCCTTTCGTTTGATTGCCAACTTTAATTGGCTGACAAAACAAACTCCTTGGAGATAAACCGTATTTTCTATATGTTACCAGCCGTGGGTCCTCTTGAATATGAGTCCAATACGAGTACTCTTCTGTCACGATGACTTGCCCTAAAAAACCTTCGCCTAACGCTACTTCAATCCCTAAAACCTTATCCATATTCTGACCGGCAAAATGTTGGATCAAATACCTCTCTTCTTCTTTATGGACCGCGATACCTACAAAGCTCAAATCTGGGTTTAGATTCTTAAATTGCTGAATCAATATATCCAAGTTAAATCTTTCATCCGTTATATTCTCAACAGCCCATTTTGCATTTAAGATTTTATTATGAAAGGCATCCACATATACTTGATTTTGATAGAGCGATTGAATTGAACTTGAAAGTTGCTGAAAGGTGGCAAGAATCCTTGCTTTTTCACCATTCGAAACAACTTTAACCGACTGTAAATTATGTAAGAAGACCGCTCCCTCTTCGTGTTCTTGAAGATATTTTTTTAAAGCATCAAAAATTTCATCCTCTACAAGCATTCCACCTATTAAGTATAACCGCTCCTGTCTGTTCGTAATAATCGGTGCCGCTAGCACCTTTAATCCTGGCAAGACTTCGATATAGATCGTACTTTTAATTTTTGTGAGATTAGGAATGCTTGCAATCATCTGCTGAACTAACAATTCCTCACAGTTCTTTTTCGGGTAGGAGATCTTTGTTTTTAATAATCGCTTTTCATCTACCAGTACCACCATTAAATCAAGTAAATGAGCATAACCATCTTGAAGGTTTTGAAGAGTCTTTTCTACTCCCATATGAATTCCCTCGGAATTTGAAAGTTATCCGGTTGAACATAGCGATAAATGGCTTGCTCACCGTCGCCTATTTTTTCAAGAATGGAATCGGTTACTAAATGCTCTAGTATAAGTACCAATTCCGTAGTTTTTCTTCCTAATCTCGACGCTAGTCCCTCAGCAGTTTCCAATGTATAAGGATTTTCTTCGAAAAATAGAGTACACTCCACTTTCAGGGGATTAAACTGTAACATCCGGTCCCCCCCTCCTAAAAAATTTCGTTAACCTTACTTGTCGCATTGTTCATGTTCTTTTTTCTTCCCAAAGCGGGATTAGCTGTTGATTATTCAATAACATCGGTCAGCATTGATGCATTCTTACTGGAGAATGGGAATGTCAATGTTGAAGAGATCCACACATATTCCTTTGATGGTGATTTCAACGGCATCACAAGGGAGATTATCCCCAAAGAAGGAACAAAGATTAAAGAATTTAAAGCTACAGAGAACGGAAAATCTTTAAAGATTGAAAAAGATGAGGCATTGTATAAAATCCACCGCAAAGGTGCAAATGAAACCATTACGATCGCCATTACTTACACGATTACTAACGGGGTCAATGTCTATGCAGACGTGGCAGAATTCTATTGGCCATTTTTTGATGACCGGAACGAATCAACGTATGAAAAGATGATGATCACCATTCATCCGCCAGCAGCAACAGACGATGTAATTGCCTTTGGCTACGCTCAAGCATTTGAGCGGGAAGTTATTCAACAGGATCACTCCGTCCTATTTCAATTAGGCAAGGTACCAGATGGTGAAAATGGCGACATTCGCGTCGCTTATCCAGCCTCTCTCTTCCCTACCGCTAACGTTACTGCCGATAAGGAGATGAGAGGCGAAATTCTAAAAGCACAAACAGAACTATATGAAAAGGCAGCGGCAAGAGCCAAAATGCAAGAATCACTTCATAGCGCTTCTCTCTATGTAGCCGTTGTTTCGCTCCTTTTCCTCGTTTTATTTATTCTTATAGCCGGACTGCGCACTCGTGGGAAGAAAATGGATGTCGAGCGCAAAATGCAGCAAGCATTTTTCATTCCGAAAGAAACATTAAGTATACCTGCTATGATTTATTTTACAAAAGGGTATATTCCAACAGAAGCAGTTTCTGCCGCTCTTCTTGACTTAGTTAGAAAAGGCTTTGTAACGAAAACAGATGAACGTTTCCAGCTTGTAAAATCGGAGCCAGCGAATCAGCACGAAGAAATTCTTATCAATTTCCTCTTTTATGAAGTAGGCTCTAGTGGTGAATTCCAGTTCGAAGACTTACAAAAATATACGAGGAATAAATTAAATCATGAAAAATATCAAACGAAAATGCACGAATGGCAAAAAGCTGTTCAGATGGAAGTGAAGACTCAGCCATTGTATGAAATAAGAGGAAAACTGCGCTGGACTTTTGCTATTTTAGGCATTCTGCAATTGGCCTATAGCTTTTTAACACTTGGATACGAATTATTTGGCTGGTTTTTTGCCTTTCTAATATTAAGCGGCGTTTATATTGTCCTTGCCATATCATACAGACCAAAAACATGGAATGGGTTAATGATCAAACACGAATGGCAGCGAATGAAAGAGCAATTGCCGCAAATATCAATGAAAACATGGGAAAACTTATCTGATGATGAGCAAATGCGTTCATATATTTATGGAGTTGGGACAAATGACAAAAAAATAATCGAGACGAATGAAAATTTCATCCAAGCATTCAAACGTCCGAGCACAATTCTTAATTCCAATCATAACGTCGAGCCTTATGGTACGAATATTCACTCCCTCTTACTTATCGGACCGCTCGCATCCTCTAACTTTCACTCTGCCCACAAAACAACGAGTGAATCAACGACGAGCAGCAGTTCATCCATGTCTAGCGGTGGCGGAGTTGGCGGTGGTGGTGGCGGTTCTGGCGCCTTCTAAGACGCAAATAAGAAGGTGTCCCAAAAGTTTAACTTTTTGGGCACCTCTTTTTTTAATTCCTTTATGTAAATGGTTGATTTTCACTTCAGGCGGGGGCGATCCGCTTCCCTCGTTCCGCTCAATCCAGGGTCTCGACTTTCCCGCTTTCCCACAGCAGCCGCCGCCTTCCGTTCCAATCAACAATACACACATAATTTAGAAAAAAGTCTCCCACTTTTGACATAACCGAGTTATCATAATCTGCCAAATCATAAAAAGGAGATTTTCTCATATACAAAAATTAGTTCTACCAATGGTTATCGAAAATCCTCATTCCCGCTCAACACCTCACCCGAATGGTTAATGTTACAGTAGAAAAATGAATTCAACTCTACTTACTTCTCTACACAAAGGCGATGGACGACCGACTTACCACCCTACCATAATCCTTTAAGCGTACTGCAATTAGAATTACCCTTCTCATCAAACCGAAAAGTAATGAAATGAAAACATCTACTTCATATGGATTTCAGGAATTTCCGAACCATCAGTCATCTAGAATCTACTAAAGAAGAAGACATGGGGTATAAAGCAAAAAAGGGAAATCCCTCCTTTTTATCCACCAGAAAACACCGAAAAACTTACACAAAAGAAAAAGCTGATTCAAAAAGTCGTTTCTAACGCCCTTTTGAATCAGCCTCTTTTGCATATTTTTAACGAATCGTTTTTAATGCACGACTCCAAGTTGTTACTTGGTCAAGCATTAAATTAATGTTATCACCATGAATATCTTGTGGCTTGAAAACAGAAAAGTTTTCAAAATCTGTAAACAGAGATAAAGTTGGATGTGTACGCACATCCGCAACCATTAATTCTCCTAAAATTCCACGTAGATGCTCTGCTGCACGCGCTCCACCAGTGGAACCGTAGCTTACGATCCCTGCTGCCTTATTGTTCCATGCTTCACGTGCTAAATCGATAGCATTTTTTAAAGCTCCTGTAATACTGTGATTATATTCTTGTACGATAAAAACAAAGCCATCTAAGCTATCAAGCTTTTCATTCCATGCAGCAATTCCAGGAGCATCACCTTCACCTAGAAAAGGGAGCTTGTAATCGGCAATATCAACGATTTCATAATTTGCATCTCCACGCTGATCTGCGATACCTTTCACCCATTCTCCTACTTGTGGGCTTACACGCCCATCACGTGTACTGCCTAAAATAATTCCAATGTTTAACTTTTCTGACAATTTAATCTTCCTCCTTTTTAGGCACTCACATACCTCTTTATGGACTCCAATACCCCTATTTACACTTCATGAATACCTGAATCCAGTGATAAAAATAACAATTGCCCCTATCTCCTGTCAATTATCCTGCTTCAAGTGGATAAAAAATCAGAAGAAACAAATGATAAGGAAAAAGGAATTGGAGGACAAAGCTTTGAAATCAGCACGTATATTTTTTTCACTATTATTATGCTTATTTTTAGCTAGTTGTGGAAATCAAAATAACGCTGACAGTGACGAAAGCAACCTATTGGCTGAAGTAAAAGAGGGAGGCAAATTGCGAATTGGCACTGAAGGCACGTATCCCCCATTCAGCTTTCATAATGAAACAGGGGAATTAACAGGCTTCGATGTAGAAATCGCACGAGAAGCAGCAAAAAGAATTGGGGTGGAAGCGGAATTTTTGGAAACCCAATGGGATGCCATGTTTGCTGGATTGGATTCAAAGCGCTTTGATATGGTTGCCAACCAAGTCGGCATCAGAAAAGATCGTCTTGAAAAGTACGATTTTTCCGATCCATACATCACCTCAGCCGCCGTTCTTGTAGTGCCGACGGATAATGAATTTATTCAAAGTTTTGAAAACATCGAGGGATTAAAATCAGCCCAATCTTTGACCAGCAATTACGCTGATATTGCGAAACAGTATGGTGCTGAAATCGTAGGCGTAGAAGGATTTAATCAAGCAATCGAATTATTAAACTCTGGTCGAGTTAACGTCACAATTAATGATAAATTAACGGTACTAGACTTCTTAAAACAGCGGCCTGATGCGAAAGTGAAGATTGCGGCTACAAGCGAAGATGCGTCACAGAGCGGCTTCATGTTTCGAAAAGGAAGCGACACGCTTGTCGATGAAGTAAACAAAGCTTTGCAAGAAATGATCGATGATGGTACTTATTTAGAAATATCAGAAAAATGGTTTGGTGAAAATGTACTTGAATAACATCGTCGTAAACCAAGAGAGAATAACAAAGCTGCTCGATATTGCCCAAAGCTCTCTCCTGCCATTATTAGAAGGGGCCATTTTGTATACGATCCCCTTGACCCTTTCTACTTTTACGCTGGGGCTTCTTTTAGCAGTTTTAACTGCGTTAGCAAGAATTTCTGGAATAAAAGTATTGCAAATTATTGCAAGAATCTATGTCTCGGCGATTCGGGGAACCCCCTTATTAGTCCAGCTTTTCATTATCTTTTACGGACTGCCGACAATCGGAGTGATTATCGATCCCTTTCCTTCGGCGATCATTGGCTTCTCTTTAAATATTGGTGCCTACGCATCTGAAATCATACGTGCCGCCATTTTATCCATTCCAAAAGGGCAATGGGAAGCAGCCTACTCAATTGGCATGTCCTATTCACAAGCGATGCGAAGAATTGTGCTCCCGCAAGCAGCACGCGTTTCAGTCCCTCCTTTGTCGAATACATTCATTAGCTTAGTGAAGGATACTTCCCTTGCTTCTCTTATTTTAGTAACTGAAATGTTTAGAAGAGCCCAGGAAATTGCAGCTACCAATTATGAATTCCTACTATTGTACAGTGAAGCTGCACTTCTCTACTGGATTATTTGCTTTATTCTCTCAATTGGACAAGGACGGTTGGAGACTCGACTCGATCGATATACAGCAAAATAAGGGAGAGTACGAAATGATTTCCATCAATGGCTTGACGAAAAAATTCGGAGAATTAGAGGTCCTTAAAGGAATTAATCTTCATGTCGGGAAAGGGCGTGTTGTCGTCGTGATTGGCCCTTCCGGTTCTGGAAAAACAACGCTTTTAAGGTGCTTGAATATATTAGAGGTGCCTACTTCAGGAATAGTCGCAATCGGAGAACAAACTTTAGATTTTTCTGGCCGCGTCGCAAACAAGCATATCGCTGCATTCAGAAGGCAGACCGGGATGGTTTTTCAGGGCTATAATCTCTTCCCCCATAAGACGGCACTCGAAAATGTTATGGAAGGGCCCTTGACAGTAAAAAAAGAAGCAAGGAAGGCTGCACAAATCAAAGCGGAATCTCTCCTAAACAAGGTCGGCCTTGGCGACAAAATGGATGTCTACCCTTATCAGCTTTCCGGAGGACAGCAGCAACGAGTAGGTATCGCCAGAGCATTAGCAATGGAACCCAATGTCATGCTCTTTGACGAACCAACTTCCGCCCTCGACCCTGAACTAGTCGGAGAAGTGTTAAAGGTGATGAAGGACTTAGCGAAGGAGGGGATGACAATGATGGTTGTCACCCACGAGATGCGTTTCGCCAAAGAAGTGGCCGATGAAGTCATTTTCATGGAGGACGGAATCGTTGTTGAAAAAGGCGCTCCTGCCACTTTATTTTCAAACCCTCAACAGGAAAGAACACGGCAATTTTTGCGGATGATACAAATAAGTACCACCCGTGAGAACGGGTGGTTTTCTCTGCGGCTGAAAGCCTTTGTTACTGACCAAACCCTAAAGGGCTACTGAAAGGTTCGCCAATTGTACTACTTCTACTGGCCAGACCTCAAAG
>NZ_JARGEJ010000550.1:0-308 GCF_029211245.1 Robertmurraya sp. DFI.2.37
GTTAAAGGTAGCGAGTTGATTATTTCGAATGAAGAATAACTACAGAATTTTTGAAAACAATGTTGTGATTTTTCTAAAAAGAAAAAATGGCGAGATTTTAGAGACGGTGATTGACCTTTAGGATTTTCAAAAAGCTAACGAATATAAAGGAACTTGGTATGCGTTAAGGGATCCGAAATCAGGAAAGTTCTATGTTTATGGAAATTTATATATTTCGAAAGGAAAACGAAGAGGGATAAAGCTACATAGATGGCTAATGGGTGAACCTTGTGGTTTTGTAATAGACCACATAAATCACGACACCCTTG
>NZ_JARGEJ010000551.1:0-308 GCF_029211245.1 Robertmurraya sp. DFI.2.37
TAACAGTATTACCGAAGAATAAATATGTTGTAAAACATGCTACTAATCAGCAAAATAGGTTGTATAACATAAAAAATTAGAAAAAAAGTTGTTCTTTTTGGTACAACGTATTAAAAAAGTGTATACCTTTGCATCGTTTTAAGAAAGCAACATTAGTATTACAGATTTAAAAAGCAAAGAAAATGAAAAAATTAGTATTTTTGTTCGTAGCCTTCGCAGCTGTTTCTTTCGCATCTTGCGGAAACAAAGCTGCTAACAACAACGCAGAAGCAACTGATTCAGTTGCAGTAGTAGAAGAAGCTGCTGTT
>NZ_JARGEJ010000552.1:0-308 GCF_029211245.1 Robertmurraya sp. DFI.2.37
CCCTCTTGAGCAGCCTTTAACAATTGCTGTAATTGCTCATATGAAAAGGTGGATTCTTCTCCTGTACCTTGAACTTCAACAAATTCACCAATTCCCGTCATCACAACATTCATATCCACATTTGCATTAGAATCCTCTATGTAATTTAAATCTAAAACAACATTATCATCTTCAAGTATTCCAACGCTCGTCGCTGCTAATAAATCCTTGATCGGGTATTTAGATAGCTTTTTTTCAAGATAGAGCTTATGTACCGCTTCTGTCATCGCAACGAAAGCACCCGTGATAGAAGCCGTTCTAGTCCCTCC
>NZ_JARGEJ010000553.1:0-308 GCF_029211245.1 Robertmurraya sp. DFI.2.37
CGGGCACCGGTAATAACAGTCAAAGAACCACCCAATGCATAAGTTCCATCATACATATATTGTACTTCAAACAGACTTTCTTCGCTATTGTTATGGTCAACATCCCATACATCACCGAAGTTGTCGAGTAATTTATATTCACCTTCGTCGATGACTGTTTTCAATACATCATGTGCCTCTTGCCATTTGCTTTGGTAGAGGTAAACCTTTCCCAATAGGCCTAATGCAGCTCCACGGGTAGCGCGTCCCATATCTGTAGCAGCATATTGACTACGTTGTGGCAACACATCAGCAGCGGCTTTTAAATC
>NZ_JARGEJ010000554.1:0-308 GCF_029211245.1 Robertmurraya sp. DFI.2.37
CCAAGTGCAACAGTAGCTTTTGCTGAAACCCACTTTTTTTCTGCAGGTCTTTGTGTGCGAAAATACTTCACCTTATAAAAAATATAGAAAGTGAAAGCGAACACAAATAAGATAACGAGTATTTTCAATTGATATTTCCTCCAAGCTTGAACAACTTCACTCTTTATCTTAACGATTTTTATGAGAAAATGCTACTGTCATCATTTTTTTTGTACTAAAAGCTGGCAGCATCTTAAAGAAAGAATTTGTATAAATGATCTTTTCTTTCCATTTTTACCATAAAAAAATGAAAAGAAAAGATCATTTAT
>NZ_JARGEJ010000555.1:0-308 GCF_029211245.1 Robertmurraya sp. DFI.2.37
TGCCATGCAGGGCGCCGGATTTTTTAAGAATACTAGCAAAAGTATCACCTGTGCCCATTATTACAGGTGGTCTATTAAATCAGTTTGAACATGCAGAGGAGGCGTTAAATAATGGAGCCTTGGCGATTACAACCTCTAATGCGGAAATGTGGGAACTTAATTTTAAAGATAAATCATTTTAGTATTTTACAAAAAGTTTACGATTAATAAATACTTTATTAATAAATTCTTTCTATAGTGAATATATCAAGTGAATAGATAATCGGTTCGAACAGAGAGACCTCTTATAAAATGTATAGATTCATATA
>NZ_JARGEJ010000556.1:0-308 GCF_029211245.1 Robertmurraya sp. DFI.2.37
CTGCAAATACTTCAACTGTTCGGGGTGTCCAGTCCCGGTGTATGGATGTTCTTTCAGCTCATCCAATAGCCTCTCTAACTTTTTGAAGAGTTGCGGAGAGGACTTTCTTAGCAACAGTACATGTTTTGCAGCTTCTTTTGAAAATTCTATCTCATACATTGCACTCATCCTCTATACGGTTCAAAAAATCATCTAATGATTCATCCTTCCGCATTTTAAAAGTTCGTCCCTGCTTAATATCCTCAATACCCCTCTGAATAGCCTCCAATTCTTCCCTTGAGGGGAAATCCTCTTCCGTAGCCGCATAT
>NZ_JARGEJ010000557.1:0-308 GCF_029211245.1 Robertmurraya sp. DFI.2.37
GTTTAAGTTCACACCTAAAGGAGGTTGTATAATTTTGTCCTTGGCGGAAGATGAAAAAAGACGGAAATGTATCCTGTCGGTAAAAGACAGTGGAATTGGAATACCTAAGGAGAAACAACATTTATTGTTCAGCAGATTCAGTCAGATTCACTTTTCTAAATCTGGTACCGGAGTCGGGCTTTCTTTAGTGAAAGAATTTGTGGATGTTCATAAAGGGAAAATTTATTTTGAAGATAACCCCAGTGGGGGGGCTATTTTCAAGGTGGAATTATCTACTTCAAAAGAAACTTATGTAGGGGAGAATTTTG
>NZ_JARGEJ010000558.1:0-308 GCF_029211245.1 Robertmurraya sp. DFI.2.37
TTTTTTTTTTGGTTGATTTCGTTTACTAACTGTTTTATTTTTTATGATTTGACATTTTTGTTTATGTGGTTTTTTTTAGTGACTTTATATTTTGGGTATATTATTTTTTCTCTGTAATGGATTTTATTATGTTTTTTTTTTTTGTGGTTTATTTTTATTTTATTTTGTTATTTTTTTTTTTTTTTTAGTTTTTATTTTTTATAAATTTTGGTAATGTTATTATGATTTGTTATTTGTTTTATTTTTTTATGTTTTATTATGTTTTAATTTTTTTCTTTTATTAATTTTTTATGATATATATTATATTC
>NZ_JARGEJ010000559.1:0-307 GCF_029211245.1 Robertmurraya sp. DFI.2.37
TTTTGGAGTCCTCCTTGGTTAACTAAGTTAGGGGTCAATTCTGCAGATTTGACACCCCATATCATACCAAGAGGGCTCTTTTTTGTTCAAGTCCCCGAAAATCTTTCTAACAGGAATGCTCCTTTTTTATTATACTTATATATTGATAACACTATAACAAATTAAAAAACAGAGCCAAAATAAACTGGCACCTATGTCAAGGACACTATAGAAAAGAGCTTAAGCAACTAGAAGGTGATTCCTATATTGGATAGGGGTCATCTTTTTTAGATTCCACTGATATCGATAATTGTTATAGTAAACCATA
>NZ_JARGEJ010000056.1:0-26838 GCF_029211245.1 Robertmurraya sp. DFI.2.37
GTTGAGCAACAGCAGCAGGATATAGAACGTCTAGAGAATCTCGTCGAAACACTTACTAAAACCAATCAAGATTTAGCCGGAGCGATTAACAATATTCAAGAACTTGATTAAGTAAACAAAAGATAGAGGGTGTAAATTTGGAAGGAAACCCGTGTTCTTTACTAATTAAAAGTGAGTGGGTGAAAGCAGAATACTTGGGATTGTTTCAGTACTCAGATGTAATTCCTCCATCACCTATGATTGGCGGTCATCATGGAGGAGTTATCGCTCATCCAGTCGCAGTTGTAAAATACGAAGGAAAACTCATGCAAGTGGATTTAGGCAGAGTTAAATTAATTGAGGAAGAAAGATAGATGGAGGTGCTAAGAATGTCCATGATCGGAGAAGTGAAAGTTTGGTATATGACTGAGGAAGAACGTCTTGCATATATAGAAAAGTATCCAATCAAACCAACCGAAAAGCCAAAGGGCACATCATTTGGTGAGGCGGCCGCACAATTAAGTCTTGCTAGCCATAAGCCAAGATGGGGATATAGTGATTTTAGCAGTAAAAGAGGTTCGTAATGATTGAAAGATGTGATAAATGCGGAAAGATTCTTAGTATCGAGAATGGCGAAGATTTCTTCGTAGAAACCGATAACGGAAGTCTTCTACTATGCGAAACTCACTGGATTGAATACGAAAAGAAATAAAAAAAGCCAGGACTTCTCCCAGCCAACCCTAATGTTAATTATATCATATGGGAGGGGTCCTAGTGAAAGAAGCTGCCAGGCTTAATTCAGAAGCAAAGACATGGGTTGAAACCTTAATAGAAGAGTATTCCATTGGGAAAAAGGCATTGGAAGAATATAAAGAGTCATTGAATCTAGATATTCCAGAAGACAAAGAAGACTATAAAATAGTAAGTGAAATGATATCAGATATGCAATATGCATTAGATTGGATGAAAAAAGGTAGACGTCCTGGTAATCGAAGAGGAATTGATCGTCGCTCTGTTTACCAAAGAACGTCTTTGATGGATATGGATATTTTTCCTGAAATTAATCTTCAACAGCCGAAACGCATCTTATCCGATGAAGAAAAATTAAAAATAGTTGACGTTCTCATGGAACTTTCAGCAAGAGAAAGACAATGTTATTTAATGCATATGGCACAAGGGAAAAGTTATGCGCAAATATCCGCAATTTTAGAGATATCTAGAAGAACAGTTCAGCAATATGTAGAAAGAGCAAAGAAAAAAGTGAAAAATTTTGCAGCTTAATTTATTTCATGACGTGCAAAAGACGTGCATTCGCCACTTGTTATTGAAAGGTTATTTATTTCTAGCCCTTTCGGAGGTTTTTTTTTTGTTATATTTTGTAAATATAGTTGAATAGTTGCAGGAAAATATCTCCTTTTGTCGAAATAATACGAAAAGGAGATGATAAAATGAGTTGGACAGAAAAATTTATTAATGCACTAGAAGAATGGGACGCAAGAACACCGAGCAAAAGAGGAACAATCAATGATAATTGTTTTTTGTTAGGATATGCAATTGGTATAAAAGACATGGACAAGAGTATGAGCCTTTTCGAGCTTAAAAATCGAATTGATTATTTGGTAAGAGAAGTTAAGATAGCCGAAGAATTTCTAATAAATTCATTAATTCAAGAAATGAGTAAAAATTTAAACAGTGAAATCACTAACCATGGTGAAGCGATTATTAACTCATTAAATGTTAATAGAAAATTCCAAGAAAAACATGGAGAAACTTCGGATAATTTTTCTAAGCATTTAGATAGGTTAACAGATGTTTCGTATACGATTAATGCAGAGGAATGCATTGATATCTGGAATGAAATAGTGAATAGGGAGTTTTCTTTGAGAAATTGTAGAGATTTAAGAAATAAAGAATTTCAAAAAGGCTTTAAGGATTATGAGACTTTTTATAGTTCATTGTCAGAAGAAGAAAAAAATAAAACATTTGGAGAGTTGAGAGAAAAAGATGCAGAGTAAATTGAATTTGTAAGCACCCAGTTTTAGGGTGCTTTTTCTTTTGCACCAAAACAACTCAAAAAGCCTTGGAGGTGGGTGATGATGTAGATGGCCGACAAAAAAGAACTAGCCTATCAAGATTATTTAAAGGGTATGAAATATAAAGAGATCGCCGAAAAGCACAATGTATCTCTTAATACAGTAAAGTCATGGAAAACCCGTTATAAATGGTCTCGTGATGGTGTGCATACACAAGAAAAAAGTGTGCACACAAAAAAGAGGGGCGCTCCAAAAGGAAATAAGAATGCAGTAGGTAACGAAGGTGGAGCTCCTAAAGGAAATCAAAATGCAGTTACTCATGGTCTATTTTCGAAATACATTCCACAAGAGACATTAGAGCTTATGGGAATGTTAGAAGAAAAGAGTCCTGTTGATTTAATATGGGACCAAATTATGATTCAGTATGCTGCTATTATTCGAGCTCAACAAATTATGCATGTTGAGTCTAAAACAGAAATGATTAAGGAATTGAAAAAAGCAAAGTATGAGTATTTCGAGAAGCCTAAAGACCAAGGTGGAGGTTTTGAAAAACAAGTCACCGAAGAAGAATACGAATTCCAATTTGCTTGGGATAGGCAAGCCACATTTTTAACAGCACAATCTAGGGCAATGTCTGAGTTAAGAAGTCTAATCAAACAATTTGATGAAATGGCACATGTGGATGATGAAAGAAGATTGAAGCTTGAAGGCATGAGATTAAGTATTGATAAAACGAAAGCTGAACTTGAAAACCTTAGAGGTGGCAATAAAGAAGGTGCTGAAACATGGGTGGATGCTCTTAAAGCGGTGGCCGAAAAGCGAAAAAAGGTGAAGCAAGATGAGTAACTTACCTTACAATGTCTTGGTGGACCTTATTGATGTTTATTGGGATGACCCAGTAGCTTTCGCAGAAGATATTCTTGAATTTTCTCCAGATGAATGGCAAAGAAATGTTCTGAGTGATTTAGCTTCAAGTCGATTCGTTTCTGTCCGTTCTGGGCAAGGAGTTGGAAAAACAGGACTAGAAGCCATTTCGGTTATTTGGTATTTATGCTGTAGACCCAATCCAAAAGTCATTTGTACGGCTCCTACTCGACAACAGCTAAATGATGTTCTTTGGGCAGAAATCGCCAAGTGGTTAGAATCGTCTGTGGTTAAGAATTTCCTCAAATGGACCAAAACCAAAGTTTATATGATAGGCAGTGAAGAGCGTTGGTTTGCTACTGCTAGAACAGCGACAAAGCCAGAAAACATGCAAGGATTCCATGAGGACTATATGCTTTTTGTCGTGGATGAAGCTTCTGGGGTAGCGGACAACATCATGGAAGCCATATTCGGTACGTTGTCTGGTGTTGAAAACAAATTACTAATGTGTGGGAACCCGACTCGAACGAGCGGTTTTTTTTATGACTCCCATCACAAAGATAGAGCCGATTATAAGACTCATAAAGTATCAAGTTATGACTCTCCAAGAGCCAGTAAAGAAAATATTGAACGTCTGATTCGAAAGTATGGGAAAGATTCTGACGCGGTGAGGGTACGTGTTTACGGAGGATTTCCTAAGAGTGAGCCAGATGTATTTATCCCATTAGAAATGGCAGAAACAGCCACAGAAACGATTGTAGAACCTATCGAAAGGGTTTTATACATCGGAGCGGATATCGCCCGTTATGGGGACGATGAAACGGTTATCGCTCCACGGATTGGCGGTAAAGTGTTTGATCTTAGAGGATATAACAAGCAAAGCACTACTAAAACGACTGGCCGAATCATTCAGACCGCAAGAGAGTTTATTGCTGAATATCCTCAAATTCATGAAATTGTCATTCGCATTGATGATGATGGAGTCGGTGGTGGGGTTACGGATGAATTAATGGAGTTTACCCGTACTGAATCATTTCCAGTTCCTATTCGAGTCGTTCCAATGGGGAATGGTCGAGTTGCTGAGGATAATGAACACTATGACAATCGCGGTACCGAAATGTGGGCAGCTATTCGAGACTTGTTGCAAGCGAATATCTCAGCTTATTTGCAAGGAACTCAAGCTGAAATTCAACTACCAAAGGATGAGAAGCTGATTTCCCAATTAACCACTCGTAAATATCACATGACGAGCAAAGGGAAAGTCAAATTAGAACGAAAAGAAGATATGAAAAAGCGTGGTTTGCAGTCGCCTGACCGAGCGGATGCGTTAGCCTTAGCATTTGCACCAGAAAAAGAGATGCAATGGGCAACAGAGCGCCCAACTGGATGGTAAAGGAGGGATTTACATGGTACCTGAAAAAGTTAATGTTGCTGGAATTGAGTATTCGGTTAAAAATGTTAAGGGCTTATCCAATAACCATGACAAAATGGGAGTGGTTCGATATGGGACAGCAGAAATTGAGTTAGATGCTGATATGAGCCAAGAGCGAAAGGAACAGGTTTTTGTACATGAGATGCTGCATGCGTGTTTTTTTGAAGCTGGTTATACGGAACAAGATGAAGATGCCATAAATCGTGTGAGTGCGATCCTTTATCAGGTCCTGAAAGATAATGCAATTTGTTTCGGGAAGAAAGTCGTTTATACGGATTGTGGCGATAAAATTAATATATGTAATTAGGTGGTGAGGAAATGATAAATCAAAAGGTCATGTGTGATAAGTGCCATAAAGGATTCAAGATTAAGAAGTTGAAAAAAAAGGCATATACCGATGGTAAGCGTGGAAAGGTATTTTTTCACTATTTCGTTTGCCCTCATTGCTTGGAAAAGTATGTGTGGCATGTAGAAAGTGACGAGATTAATAGATTGATAAAAGAGCGGAAAAGACTTTATCAAAGTACAGCTACCATTTTGGATGAAAAGGAAGCGGAAAAAGCTTTTAAAGAAGTGGACAGAATCGAAAAGCAAATCAAGAAGATGTAAGCCGAACTTAAATTATTAGCCCATCTTGCTGATAAAGAAGATGGATAAAGCGAGGTGCTATCATGACAATAGAATATAGAAAACAGAAGTTCCCTCCACCACCATTTGATGAAGAAATAGAAGAGATTCGTTATTATCGGGATTTGTACGAAGGTAATCACGAAAATATCTTTCCACGTGCGCAGGAACTTGCTAAAGAAACAACTGTAACAAAAGTGATAAGGAAACCTAGACAAGCCTATCTTCGTAAAAATTTAGTTGAAAAGGCAGCTATGCATCATTATGTAGTTATTAATTTTTCTGCTGTTATTGCTGAGCTTCCGGCTGATTTGATTAATCGGTCACTAGGAAATGTATCGGCCGACACCGAAAAGGATAATGATTTACTTGAATTTGTACAAAATGTGGTGAAGACATCAAAGTTAAATCAAAATATTTGGTCTGCAGTTGTTCAGCATCAAGTAGACTGTGGTGTGGCTTATCGTATTCGAAGAGATGCAAAAGGAACTTGGTTTGAATGGAAGCCAGCAGACCTTTATTTCGAGCATGAGGATGGTTTAGGGGCTGACGTCTCTTGGGTTGAAACTCGTGGAGAAAATAAATATTTACGTGTTGAACGACAAAGGATCGAACAAGACCAATTGCTCATTACGCAGTTGGTTTTTTTGATGGATGAGGATACTGTAAACGAGGAATTTGACATAAGTGAGTATGCTAAAATGTTCGGTTTAATTATTCCAGAAGAACAAGTCTTGGAAGGTGTTAACGAATTGATGTGTGGCTATATTCCGAATGATGAAACCCTTCTCCAACCTCGTGGACGTTCAGCCCTTCGGAATGTTGATGTGATTCAAGAGGAGATCAACTGGACCATTACTCGTGATTCCATAGTTTTTGAGAAACACGGAAAACCAAAACTTGCGATTCCGCGGGCCTTATGGGATTCGGTAGCAAATAAAAATAAAACCTATTATGGTGAGCGTTTTGTAAGAAATGCCGATCTAGAAGTGGTTAGTTATGATGAAAATAATGGTGCAGTTCCTTTATATATCACTTGGGATGCCAAAACAGATCAATCCTTTAAACATGTTCAGAGGCTTATTGATTATATGTTAGCAATCTCCAAAACTTCTGCACAAGCAGCAGGAATCAATGCTGATGGTGGTGGCCGTTCTGCTATTGCGATTCTCTATGAATGGATTCAATCTGTTATTAAGTCAGAAGCCATCAGGGACAAATTTGATGCAGCCATAAAAGATGCCATAAGAAAATGCATTCTTCTTGAAAATGAGCTAGGGGGTACGAATTTTACTGTTTCAAATCCCGTTGTTGAGTGGGCGGATATGCTGCCTAAGGCAGTTAGCGAGAAAGACGCGGAAGAGACTAAAAAATATGAGAGTGGTGTTCAGTCACTTGAGGCTACTGTTCGCAATATTCATCCGGATTGGTCTGAGGATGCCATAGCAGCAGAGGTTAAGAAAATACAAGAAGAACAAACAGTTAACAGCATGAATCCCATTTATGCACAGCCTCCAAAGGCTAGTGTTGAGGATGATGAATAATGAGTAAAATCGAGAAGTTATTAGAGCTATATAGAGTTTCAGAAGAGCGCCTTCGAGAACAAATAAACTCACTTGAAGAAAGTTCAGCTAAAACAGCAGTTGCCGATTTACTTTTACAAGTACAGGAAATCATCAATGAACTTACTTCTAAAGCAGGAGAAACTACTAGTTCAATAGTATCCGAGTCATATAGGCAGGGTTCAAGAGAAGCAATATCCTCCATGGTTTCTCAAGGAATAGGGGTAAAGTCAATTCAGAAGAGTTTAAAAGGTGTTATCCATATTAAAGCGGTGCAGGCAATTTTGGATGAAGCCTTTTATAGCATTTTAGAATGTAGCAATCACATGGCAACAGATGTAAAGCAACGTATACAAGATATAGTAAAGAATGCAAATCAACGCTCAATAATTGAAGGCGTATCACGAAGGCAAGCGACGAAAGATGCTATTGCCGAAGCTAAGCAAAGTGGAATAACAGGTATGATTGCCAAAAATGGTACTCGAATTCCCGCTGAGAAGTATATGGCCAATGTGATCCAATATCATCAGCGAAAGGCTCATGTTGAAGGTTCGATAAATCGAATGATTGATAACAATCAAGACCTTGTTTATGTAAATTACGTTGGAATCACTTGTGAACATTGTGCTAAGTACCAAGGAAGAGTTTATTCCTTAAGTGGAAAGGATAAGCGGTTTCCGAGGCTTGAAACAAGACCTCCATACCATAGCCATTGTGTACACAGCACTTCTCCTTGGATTGAGGAATATATGGATGAGGGTGAACTAAAGCAAGCTTTAAAGGATTCAAATCGACCTTTTATTGATAATCGCACAGAAGAACATATCCGAGAGTATGAGCGTTTGCAACGTGAAAAATCCAAGCAAAACGAGACTCGTAAACAGTGGATTCGCTATAAATCTAGAATGCCAGATCTGCCAGATTTAAAGACTTTCGCCAGTCAAAAGGCGAGGAATACGAAGAAGTATCAGGAGTGGATGGAAGATTTCCGTAAGTTTGGAATAGAGATTAAGAAAAGGGGTGGTTAAATTGGCAAATGTCGGCGGTATTTTATTTATTAGTAATTTAGTACCACTACACCGAAAAGAAACGATTCTTTCTCATTCTGAGATAGAAAAAATAAAGGAAATAGCAAAAACAACAGAAATCTCAGCACGAATTGCCGGAGAAGCGTCGAGGAACATTGGAAAAATCAATCAAGATTGAGTCGTTACATAACGGCTATTAATTATGCCTTTTTACACGGTAAGTTGAAGGCGCTATAAAGAACAACTATCGGATATCAGCCAACTAAGGCTTAAAAATAGGAGGAAAAACATGAAAAGAATCATCTCATACATTCGTTTATTTTTTGTATCTATTTGGCTACTCTTTGCCAAGGACAAAAAAGAGGTTAAGTCGTTTAAGGCTACATCACCGTTAAGGTTCGATTTACAATTCTTCGCTGATGGCGGGGACGGAGGAGACGGTGGTGGTGATGATGGTGGAGATGGTAAAGGGGACGATAAGACTTTTACCCAAGAAGATGTAAATAAGATGATCAAAGATCGGTTGCCTCGAGCAGAGAAGAAAGCCCAAGAAGCACTAGCAAAGCAATTAGGTTATGAATCTGTCGAAGCAATGACTGCTGCTCTAAATAAGGACAAAGACAAGGATAAAGATAAAAAAACCGATCCTGTCGACGTTGACGCTCTCCTTGAAGCCAAATTAAAAGAAGAGCGGGAGAAAACATTTACTAGATTAAGAAATTCCGAGGTTAAGGTACAAGCAAAGGAACTCGACTTTGCAGATTGGGAAGATGCACTCGCCCTTGCTGATTTGTCAGAAGTGAAAGAAGATGATAAGGGAAATATCATAGGCGTAAAAGAAGCTCTTGAGGAATTGGCGAAGAAAAAACCTCATTTGCTTAAGCAACAGGGTGCTAACGGCACGTTTGGAGCATCGATTCCAAACAATCAACAACGACAAAAAGAGTCACTAGAAGATATTAAGAAACTCGCTTCCACTCGTGGGGCTCAAACTACAACTGCCCATAATCCGTGGGCATAAATTAAAGGAGGAATGTTTCATGCGTTTACAACCACGTGAACGACTTGAAGTGCAGGATCATTATGAAATTTTAGCCTCATATGAGGTTGTCCGAGAAGTAGTTAATGGAATTACTATTGATTCTTCTGCAGTAGCAGCAGTCAACGGTAAGAAAATTGTAAAAAAAGGAATGCCAATGGCGAAACTGGCAAACGGTAAATATGTTCCTTATGATCCGGACGGAGAAAATGGATCTGAAAACCCTACTGTCATTTTGAAGCATACTTATGATGTGACAGAAGGTGATCATGTCGCTGCTGGATACGAGGTCGCGAAAGTAATATCAGAACGTATTCCAGTTACAGTAGATGATACACTTAGAAGTAAAATGCCTCATATTGTATTCGCTTAAAGCTACATCTGAAATGGATGTGGCTTATTTTAATACCCAAAATTGAAAGGATGATATAAATGCCTCCAGAATTATTAAGTTTAGAACAAGCATTATCAGGTGAAGAATTAATTGTGTACTCTCGTAACCTAGCAACCCCGAATACTTATTTACATGACTTGCTTTTTCCAGCTCGTGAAACATCAGAGTTAACAGTGGATGTTATTCGTGAAGGTTCTCGTCTTCCAGTAATGGCGCAAATTGCTGAGTTAGGAACTCAAGTGGAATACGGAAGCCGTGAAGGTATGATAGGACAACGTATTGAAATTCCTAAAATTCAACGTGGACGTGCAATGGATGAAAAGCTAGTTAGATTATTGCTGCAAGCAAATCAAGGTGGATTACGCCCATCAGAGGTCGCTGAACTTCGTCGAACTCAACTAAGTGATGCAGATTATGCAGTAGATGCAATCAAGGCTCGTAAAGAATGGATTGCCATGCAAGCAGTTACGACAGGAGTTGTAACTTATGCGGAAGATGATGTTCAAATATCTGTTGATTTTGGTTATACAACTGAACAAAAGCCTGTTTTAAGCGGGACGGATTTATGGACAAACACAGAAAGTTCGAATCCAATTCAAGACATTCAAACTTGGAAAGAATCAATGGCCGAAAAAGGAATCCAATTAACACGGGCATTAACATCCAGCCGCTTAGTATCGCTTTTATTACAAAACTTAAATCTAAGGAAACAATATTTCGGAGATCCGTCCGGTTCAGCTAATCCGCCACAACTTAATAAGCAGCAGTTAAATACCTTATTCAGTTCTTTGGAATTGCCTAAAATTGCAGCCTACGATACTCAAGCAAGAGTAGAAAATAAAGCTTTGACTAATGGTAAATTATCATTTTCTACAGTCAGAATGGCTCCGCAAGACCGTTTTGTTATGCTCCCAGAAGGTCCGTTGGGTCATTATTTATGGGCGGAATCCACAGAAGAAATGATGAGTGATATCAAGGCAGAAAAGACGGATTCTAACGGTATTTTTGTTTTCCGTAAAATTAATGAACATCCAATCCGCGTTGAAACGATAGGTGTAAATCTTGCATTCCCAAGCTTTGGGTATAACGATTCTGTTGTGACAGCAAAAGTAATCTGATTTATTAAGGGTGTCAGCATGTTTGCTGATCCCCTTTTGAAGTTAATCGAAAGGGTGAAGAGAGTGGACTTAATAGCCAAAGCAACAATTAAACATAATGGTAAATGGTTTAATCCTGGTGATTCTCTTAAAAAGGTCAAGAAGGAAGATGGAGAGCGACTGCTGGAGCTCAATGTTGCTGAAATAGACGAACTTGCTGAAAAGTTGAGAAAAACCGAAGAGGAAGCTAAGAAAAAAGCAGAAGAAGTGAAGAAGCAAGCAGAAAAGGAATCTTCAGATAAAAATGAAACTCAAAAGAAGTAGGTGAACTAGATGCCTACACTCGAATCAGTGAACACTTGGATTCAGGGGAATATTATTGATACTAAAGTTTGGGATGATTCGTCACGTAAAGAGGTTGCGATAGTCCAAGCTTCTCGAAATTTAAAAAGATGGTATCCCGATGTTGAGTTAGATGATGAAACAGTCAGCTATCAAGTCATTTGGGAACTACAAGGGTTAGACCCAGCTATTAAATATCAAAAGCAAGGGGTAAAGATGCTAGCAGATGGTGGAGACCGTGTGGATTATGGAGAGCGGACAAGAGATATTGTTGCTCCTGAAGTTAGGGAAGTATTAGGACCTCCACTATTTGAAAAAGAAGAAGAGCAATCAACGGTCACACTCGAAGGTGGCAAGTTGATATGAGCATCTTTGGATATCCAGCTGACATAATTCATATGATAGCAGTCTTAGATTCTTGGAATCGAGTTATCGAATATGAACCCGTTTCCAAAAAAGCGAAGGTCGTTGAAGAACAAAAGTTGATTAAAAATGACAAAGGCGAAGATGTTCTTTCTATTGCTGAAATTCACATTGAGGGTGCTCAACATGTCAAAACACAAGATCACTTTATATATACTAATGCACTTGGCATGGAGATTCGATATGAGGTTAAGCATATTGAAATCAAAAAAAATCTTGGCACTGATGAGGTAAAGAAGGTAGTTATTTATGGCTGAGCGGGAAATCTTTACGATAGAAGGCATAGAAGCAATGATATCGAATTTAAATCGAATTGAGAGAGAAATTGAATTGAGAATAGATCGAGTTCTTACAAAACTTGCAGAAAAAGTTATCTTTGATGCTAAGAAGCTTGCTCCACTTCTATCGGGTGATTTAGAGTCCGCGTTAACAGTCGGAGTTGTCAAGACAATGATAAGGTCGAAGTATATTGACTTTGGTGTTAGTCCTGAAGTTGGTGCTTATGCAACCGTACAACATGAAGGTTTTAGAAAGACGAAATCAGGACGAGTTGTTTATATGTCACCGGGACCAAAAACCGCAAGCAAGCCCGGTTATAAAGGTTATTCTCCTGGTAAGAAGTATCTTGAAAATGCTATCAAGATAAATGAAAGCTTGATTATTGAGGAATTAAGAAATGCTCTAAGATTTTGAGGTGTTTCTATGAGAGCGAAGGAGTTTATAAATTATTTAACAGCAGAAGGGTTTAATGTCTATCCAGATGCATACTTTATGCCTGATGTGGAGGAGTCACAATTGCCTGCTCTCTTTGTGTTTGGGACTTCGAGCGGCGAGTCTGATGATGATTTACCGATTCAATATCCAACGTTTCAGGTTATTGTTAAAGGAAAAAATTATAAATCTGATTTTACTCAAATGGATCAGACGGAGCAATTAGCAAAACGTCTTATCCGACAACTAGATAATAAGATAGGATACGAGATTGGTAACAATCACGTATATCACAGCAAGGCTATGCAATCGAGTCCAATTCCAATTGGAATAGACACAATGGATAGACCAGTTTTTTCAACAAATTTTAGATTTAAAATCCAGCCTTATAAAGAGGAGGAATAAGAGACATGGCAGATAATACTCAAATCATTGATGTTCCAATCGGTCCTGCCGAAGTAGAGTTTGGAGATACATCACCTATTGTCTTTGATATCACAAAGGGCGGTATTGTGTTTACAGCTAACTTTTCCAAGCAAGATATTACAGTTGACCAATTCGGAGACACGCCAGTTAAATCAATTCTAAAAGGTGGAACATGTCAATTGGCGGTTCCATTTGCTCTGCATGATTTGCAAAAGCTCAGTAGGGTAATGCCGGGAAGCATTTATAAGGAAGATGCAACAACTCCAAATGATGTTAAAAAGCGTCTAAATGTATATGCTAAAGCAGGTTATGATCTTTTAAAAAATGCTGAAAAGGTAGTTGTTAAACCAACTACACCGGGAACAACTCCAAATGATTACATTACAATTCCATTAGGGAGCCCAATGCCGGAAATTCAATGGACATACAACTCTGATAATGAGAGAGTCGCTAATATTATTTTTGTTGGATATCCAGATAAAGATGGTTTATTTTTCTTTTTGGGTGATGAAGCAGTGAGTATAACTGATGACAATAATCAATCAGAAGACTAATTTGAGGAGGGCAATCAGCTCTCCTTTTTTATGGAGGATTCTATATGTTGAACAAATTAAGAAGGGCCATGCTTGGTGAGAATCAACTTTACTTAGGTGAAAAAAGGGTTGAAGTAAGGAAACTTACACCAAAAGTATGGAAAGAAGTTTTTGGTCGTCTTGATAAATTACCTGGTGTTATTATGCAAGTCATGCTTGCTCCTAAAGAAGATTTTTATGGATACGTAATCTCTGCCTGTGATTTGGCGATAGATGAAGTAGTAGAGCTTGTGTCGGTACTTTCAGGATTAGATAAAAAATACATCAGTGAGAAGGTTGGTCTTGATGAGATTGTTATGTATTTAGTGAAAACAATTAAAAAGAATAATTTGAACGATGTTATAAAAAACGTAAAGAGCCTTCTACTCAAGGAAACGGAGTAGAAGGCTCTTTTATATCCATTGATGATTTTTTAAGGAAATCCGCGCTTATCTTAGGAGTTTCACAAAAAGCAATCGAAAACGAATTTTACATGGTGGATATCCCTGTTTTGCTTGAAGAAAAGGCGAAAGAGAAAAGGGAAAAGAGTTTCGAGCAAATCATGATACTGCTTGCCACCAATCAGCGGCACTTATCTGACGAAGAGTACAAAGCGTTTATGGCAAATATCGTGCCTAAAAACACAGAAGAAGAAAGTCAATTTAGCCGTGAAAAATTCGAGAAACTGCGCTTGCTAACAAATATGGGCGCTAATAAGTCACGTTAAAAGGGGGTCATAACGATTGCTACGGAGTTAGGTGAATTACGAGCTCGTTTGCTCCTTGAAGCCCAACAGTTTCGGCAAGGTATGCAACAGGCTCGAGACGAGATGAATCAAACAGGGTCTTCTGCCAAAAGAGCTTCAAAAGATATCGATATGATACAAAAGGCAGCATTAGCAGTGGGTGCAGCGGTCGTCGGGGCGCTAACATACTCTGTAAAAACTGCTGCTGATTTTGAACATTCAATGGCTCGTGTAAAAGCAATAAGTGGTGCAACTGGCGAGGATTTCGAAGCGCTTAAAGCATCTGCAAAACAACTTGGTGAAACAACTGCTTTTAGTGCGTCCCAAGCGGCAGAGGGTATGCAATATTTAGCAATGGCTGGTTTCCAGACTAAAGATATCATTGCTTCCATGCCCGGGGTATTAAACCTTGCAGCTGCGGCGCAAATCGATCTCGGTCGAAGTGCAGATATTGTTTCAAATATCATGACAGGATTTGGATTGGCAGCAGAAGATACTGGCCGAGCAGTAGACGTTTTGGTAAAAACTATGACAACTGCAAATACAGATCTTCCGCAATTAGGCGACGCAATGAAGTATGTTGCTCCAGTTGCTTCGTCATTAGGATATTCTATCGAAGAGACAGCAGCAGCTGTTGCTAAAATGTCTGATGCCGGAATACAGGGGTCTATGGCGGGTACTGCTTTACGTGCAGCCTTGCTTTCAATGGCAAATCCTGTTGGTCAGACTGCAAAGGTTATGGAGAAATTCAACATCCAAGTACAGACTGCAGACGGAAAAATGAAACCACTTCCTGAATTAATTGGTCATGTTGCTGATAGATTTAAAAATTTGACAGAAACTCAGAAGACTCAAGCGGCAGCCCAATTAGTAGGTACAGAAGCAGCAAGTGGATTCCTTTCGTTGTTAAAAATAGGGGAAAAAGGGCTGCAAGATTATACAAAGGAATTAGAAAATTCCGGAGGAGTCGCTGAGGAAGTTGCGAAAACACAGATGGAAACTTTGAAAGGTGCTTTTGTAGAATTTCAATCAGCTCTAGAAGGTTTAAGCATTAGCATTGGCGATGATTTACTTCCATTGTTTACTCAATTTGTCCGGTATGGAACCGATCTCGTTCGTACCCTCGGAGAGATGGATGCAAATACAGTTAAAACAGGTTTAGCCTTCGCTGGAACAACTGCTGCAATTGCGCTTGCTGTAACTACGGTTACAAAACTTGGTATAGCAATTAAGGGGTTAATGGCTTCTATGGGTCCTGCTGGTTGGTTGATTACTGGTGTATCATTGTTAGGTGGAGCTGTAGCAGCATACAAGGTTGCCCAAGAAGAAGCGAATACAGTAACAATGGAACATTATATTGAGTTGGATAAGCAGCAAAAAGCTTTGAGTGATACGATTAGTGTATTTGATGAATTGCAGGAAAAGAATAAGTTAACTACTGATGAAATGCTTCGATATATGAGCGTTCAGCAGGAACTTCAAAATACAACTGATCCTGAAAGAATAAAAAATTTCTCTTCTGTACTTGATGTCTTAAGGGAAAGGTCAGGACTTTCAAAAGATGAGATTAACAAACTTATTGAGGCAAATAACAGTTTAATAGAACAAGCTCCAGAAACAGAAAAAGCAATAAGTGCAACTGGTCAGGCTTTTGCTGATAACACGAATGCAGCAAAGGAACTTAATAAAGAACTTCTTGAAATGAAGCGGATTGAATTAGAAACACAGCAGGCTAAAGTAGAAGCAAATATGGCAGAGCATATTCGTGATTATCAAAAAGCAGTTAATGAAGTGAATGATGCACTAACCAAACGTAATGAAAAGCTGGTTGAAATTGCAGCTATTGAGTATAATATCGAGCAACTTGAATTAAGAAAGAAAGAGGCTATGGCACTTTCTGGTGATGAGCGAGAGCGTGCTTTAATGTCAATAGAACACCAACTTGGTTTACAAAAAGTAGAGTTGCAATTTCAGCAAGAAAGCTATGCAAATTTGCAAAATAATTACAATGAAAGAATAAAAAATTTAGGAGCAGCAGAACAGGTTCTTAATAAAGATAAAGAAATATATATGGCCATCAATCAAAATATACTTGCTTCAGTAGGTCTTACTGCTGAAAGAGGCAAGGAAAAGAATAAAATTGATGAAGCGATTGCTGCTGAGCAACAAAAAAGAGCTGAAATAATTAAATCTGCTGGAGGAGTAGAAAATTTAAATAGTGAGCAACAAAAAACAATAGAGAAAATCAATGAGCAGATCCGACGTTATTACGAAGCAGGACAGGCCATTAATGATAATACCTCAAAGCAAAAAGAAACTAATACCAAAATTACAGAAGGTAAGAAAGAAGCTGGAGAACTAACTCAAGAGCTAAAAAAAGAGGCAAGAAAGAATATAAAGTTCGAAGGCGATGGGTTTTCCCAAGCAAAACAAATCACAGATGAGTTGGGGAAACCAGTAAAAAAAGAAGTTACTATTGTCCAAAAAATAATTAGATCAATTGAAGAATTTTTTACTGGGGGAGAACCAGATAAAAAGCATAGTGGTGGAGTTGTAGGGAAAAGAGAACCACTAAAACTTCATGTTGGTGGGGTTCCATCCTTATTAATGTCGCAGCCAATGCATAATGAAGTAGACATTCGTGCTTTACCAAACGAAATGATTCTAACAGAAGCACAACAAGCTAATTTATTCAGAATGATTGACGCTGGATTTGTGGGGGGAGAAAGTCAAAAATCTTCGAAAACAGAAGTTACGATTAATCAAGAAAATCACTTTACTACTTTTCCTTTATCACCAAGTGAAATCGCAAGGAAAAATAAGCAATTGCTTCAACAAACAAGAATGGAATGGGGGGATTAGTTTGTGCAAAAATTAATTTTTACAAATAGTCGAGGTCAATCCATAACATTGGATAATTCGTCTCCTTACACATTATCAAAGGTTGAGGGATTAGGTGATGTCGATGCAGATATTCAGACTCAAAAAGCCCCATTCCAAAATGGTAGTACATTTATTGATTCTACTTTAGAAGAGAGACATATCTTGATTGAGGTAAGCATGTCAGTTGATTATGAAAGGATATCAGATACACGGAGCCTATTTTCATCTGTATTTAATCCAATCTTAGGCGAGGGAAAACTCACCTATATATTTGGAGATGCAGTTAAAGAAATTAATGCGGTTTCAGAACACCTACCAAAGTTTCCGAGTGGATCCGATGAACGTTTCGGCGGATACCAACTTGTCTTAATTAGTTTAAGATGTCCAGATCCATATTGGAGAAGTCCACAACTAATTGAGGAACCAATGGCTGCCTTCGTTGAACTGTTTGAATTTCCTTTTGATGACTATTTCGAGATGGGAATCGAAGGGCATACCCGTTACTTTACTAATGACAGTGATACTGAAGTACCTTTAAAAATTGCCATCAAAGGTCCAACATCTTATCCTACGCTCACAAATGTTACAACTGGTGAGTTTATAAAGGTGAAAAGAACATTATCGGCTAATGATGTGCTTGAAATTAATACTGAGGATGGAAACAAATATGTTTTGTTGAATGGTGAGGATGCATTTAGCTGGATTGATATTAATTCAGTCTTTTTTAAACTTGCCATTGGAGAGAATGAGATACGGTACACGGCTGATGCTGGACAAGAAAGTGCAACTCTAACAATTGAGTGGCAGGAGCGTTACAACGCAGTGTAAGGAAGGTGAAAACGTGGCAGAAAAATATCTGTTTTTTAACAGTACTCAAACAGACAGAAGAAGAAATCAAGCGTCCGATATGGCTGATTATTGGAGATCGTTTTTATTTACAGGTTTAATACATCGTAATTTTAAGCCAAACTTACAGGTATTTGCTAACGGAAACAACAGAGAAATTACTGTAGAACCTGGGAAAGCGTTAATAGCAGGCCGTTTGTATATTCGAAACAACGTAGATAATCAACCTTATAGAATCGATGACCCTGATTCTTTGTTGGATCGTATAGACCGAGTTGTTTTAAGATTTGATAATCGGATAGATAACAGGTATATTAAAGCCTTTATTAAAAAGGGTGAGCCGTCAATTAATCCTGATCCACCAACTTTAGAAAGAGTCTTTTTAATTGATGGTGACGATGAACCTTTAATCTATGAGTTATCTCTAGCACAAATTCGAATTGTTGCGGGGAAATCTTATATAGAACAAACAGATATTCTAGATGAAAGATTAGACCAAAGCGTCTGTGGATTGGCGCATTCTTTAGTGGCGGTCCCTACGGATGTTTTTGTTGAACAATGGAATAAATTTGTTGAAGAGTATACAAGATGGTTTACAGATTTACAAGGTTCTTCATTTGCTACAGTTAATGATGTCCGAAATTCTGAAAATCAAATAAAACGTGAAGTTGCAAATTTAAATTTACAATTAGAAGCATCTAGACGTGTTAAAGATGGGGTTACATTCGGTACTAACTTTTATACGTCTTTTGGGATGGAAATAGATATGGCAAGAACATCTACGTATGATGCTATTGAAGCAGGCACCCAAACTATACATGTTAGAGATGTTAGAGATTTTAAGCCTAACAAAGAAGTAACCGTTTACGATGATGTGAACTTAGAAAGAATTAAAATAATACAGGTGGATGTAACTCCAGAAGGTGACATGATTACATTTGAAAGACCACTGACAAATTCTTATAAAGAAGGTGCGAATGTAGCAAGAACCATGGCAGTACAAAGGCCGTATTATGAAGCAATGGAATTTGGAGTTTGGGGTACCTATGAAAATAAAGTTTATAATGAGATGGAATTAACAACCGAGGGTACTCAATTAAACGGGGTTACAGAACATACATTAGTCAGGGCAGGAGATTCTTGGTATAAAATTAATTACTCGGGAACATATTGGTATCTTGGCAGATTAAGAGATGGAACTACTACATGGGAATTTGTAAGAAAAAACGGAACTGAATATTTTGATCAAGGAACTCCAAAATACTACAAGTTACTTTCAGATGGGAAATATCTAATCTTGGTAGGTAATATAGACATTAATCAGTTACGCGTCCAAACCATTTTAGATGGAGACTGGGTTGATGATAAAACATTTGACGTGGATGCAGGCATTCAAAATTTAATGGCAAATTTCTATGAAAGAGAAAGATTAATTTATATTGTCACTGGTTTAACTGGTTCTCAATCGGTGCTTTCGAGAAGAGCTCACGCAATAAAAATTGATCAAAATGGTTTAGTTTCTAAACACGGCAATTCTGTACCGATTCCGGCGCTAGAAACAAATAAGCAAAGTATAATGGATAGAACAAAAAACTTATCTTTTGTTATTGATAATAACTATGTGTATTTTGCATTAACTTCAGGTTTGCCAGGATCAACAACTGTCGAGTATAATGCTGAAATTATTAGGGTAGATGACAAATTTACAGCAGCAGATACTTTTCACGTGGATACTATATATGTTCCAAGTGGCGGTTTAATGGTGGACTTGCAAAAGATTAATGGAAAGTTTTCATATATGCTTGCTGAAAGTTGGGGAGCATCATCTTCTAATAGAGGGAAAGTTTTTGAGTCCACCGATTTAAACACTTGGACTCAGCCAGTGACATTTACTGTCCCTACAAGGATGACATTATTTTACAGAGTCAGAAATGGGGATGCTTACTATTTTTCTTATGGATCAAGCGCTAGAATATATGAACTTAAACATAATCAATCGACTTTTAATATAATTGACACGAAAAGTTCTAGTATAAGTGGAATAGCTTATATTGATCCGGATAGTGAAGTAGACATTCCTTTCGTGTTAGTTGGCGGACAGGGCAATATAATAAATGGGAGGGGAATATTAGGTTACGGAAACGAGTTGTTAGTAAACGATGTAAGATTTACAGTAAAACCTTCTAAAGAAGCCGTGTTCTGGGTAAATCGAGATGAAGAAATTCGTATAGATTTTGCTAAATTTAATGGTTTGGAGATGGACAAGGTAAGTACGAAAGATGAAGATCAATTCACGAAAGTTTTACTTGAAGAACATTCGGAAATAATGTTCTCGTTTAGCCGAAATAACGTAGAAACAAATCCCGTAATAAAAAGAATTTTAGGAGGGGTTGAATAATGCCGTTACAGTATATAAACATTGAAAACTCTACTGTTGAATTTGTTAACAAAGAGAAAAACCCTGCAAAAAAAGCAGAACAGTTAGAGGTAGACTTAGCAACTTTGGTTTATGAATCAATGCAAGATAAAATGAGGATAAGGCAATTAGAATCAGATTTAGGAAATGCTTTACTTGAAATTATGCAATTAAAGTTAGGGGGTAATCAATAATGAGCCTTTGGTTTAATACTGTAAAGAGATTTTATGATAATCGTCATCCTTTATACACAAACGAATCGCTCAAAGGATTTGTCCAAACAAAGATGATTACAGCTCATGAATATCAGGAAATCACTAATATTCCCTATGAAGCTTAAGCAAACACCTAAGAGGGTGTATTTTTTATGCCCTCTTTTAGGAGATGAAACAGTTTGAATAAGAAAAAGCCCGTCAGAATTATATCGCCGTCCTTTGTTTTACTTGGAGAGGTTGATAATTATGAATCGCTGTTTTTTACCCGTAGTTGGCATGGCCTTGGTAGTCTCGAAATGCGAATCAACAGATATAAAAAGCATGTAGACAAACTTATTAAAGGAAATATCATTTTTCCGTTTGCTGATGTGCATAAAGCTTTTATCATTCGCCACCGTGAAATCGAACTTGACGAAAACGGAAAAATCACAGAAAACTGGAAAATACACGCTTTGCCTTTAAAGTCATTTGTTGGCCAAAGAATAACGGTTCCTCCTGAAAAACAAGAATTTGACAAGATTGATGGAGATTCGGAAAGCATCATCAAGCATTATGTAGATAGGCATTTAGTTAACCCTTTGGATCCAAAAAGAAAACTACCAAACTTAGTTATTGCCGAAAATCAACATAGAGGTGCTCAGACCAGTTGGCTAAGTAGATATATTAACTTATCTGAAGAAATAACTAATATATCACTTTTCTCAGGATTGGGCTGGAATATCTATTTAGACCTTGAAAATAAGCAGTTTGTTTTTGATGTATACGAGGGCAGTGATTTAACATCAAATCAGGACACGCTACCGCCTGTTATGTTTAGCCCCGACTTTGACAGCATAAAACAGATGGCTTATTTAGAGAGCGATCTTAATTACAAAAATACAGCTTATGTTGGCGGACCTGGTGAAAGTGTTGAAAGGATAATTGAAGAGGTTGGAGTGGGTGTAGGCGTAAATCGTTTTGAGATTTTCTTAGATGCGCGAAATGTGGAAACGGAGATACCGGTTCCCGAAGGCGAGGAAGGAGAACCAACGCCAAGATCAGAAGATGAAGTTAGAGCTGAAGTAAGAGCAATCGGAGAAAGAGAACTAAAAGAGTATGAACATGAAATTTATCTTGAAGGGCAAATTCTCACTAAATCGCCTTTCGTCTATGAAAAGCATTATAACTTAGGGGACATCGTTACCATGCAAAATAAAGATTGGGGGGTGACGATGGATGCGCGGATCACTGAAATAAAAGAAATTTATGAAACATCGGGGTTTCAGTTAGAGGCTACTTTCGGTAACGATAGACCGACCATAATTAAGAAAATTAAACAGGAATTAAAGCAGATTAGCGGAGAGGTGAGGAGATAATATGAAAGACAATAATATCATTAATTTAACTGTAAATATCCCAAGAAATTTAGCAGCAGTGAATCCACAAATTCTTGCTAAAGAATTAGAACATAGTATAAGAAATATTGCTGAAAAAATGGATGAATCTCCAACTGCACCATTCAAAAATACAGTTGGAGAAGTTTTGACAATTTTGAAACAAAACAATTTGACTGTTCGTCAGTCAGTGAACGTTTTAAAAGATGTAGAAAAACAGATTTTGTGTAATCTGCCTATTTCATCATCCCTTGACAGTAGGTTTGATCATGGAATCGATTGTATTTTTGAAGATTTCAACGCCTTCTAAGTATTGCTTAACGACATCTCCAGTGGTGGATAATCTATCTTTATCCAAAAGCTGAAGTCTAACTATTGATAAATCATGCGCAACTTGTTCAATGGGTAAATCAAAAAGTTTATCGTATTTCTCATTCATTAGTATCACTTCCTTTTAAACGAATAATTTCGACATTTTGAAGGAAAGTCCTTTTGTTTGTCGAATATTGGAAGATAAAAGGAGGGTTATAATGGAAATAGAACCTAAAGATTATTCATATGAAATAGAATCGTTAGAGAAGTTAATAACAACCATTCAATCAAATGTTTACTTTACTATCACAGTAATTGTTGCTTTATTGGCATTAGCTGTTGGTATTGTTGGGTGGGCTTTGGCAGTATTAGTAAAGTCATGGGTAAATAAAAAAATAAATGATGAATTAGATATTATTGATAGAAGGGTAGAAGAACAAATAAAAAAGAATCCACAATTTTATTTTGCAAGTGGTAACAATATTATTTCAAGCATTGAACAGGAAGAGTTACTAAAATTACACGGTCTGGATAGTGCCAATACGACATTACGCGGATTTTCTATACACACATTAAAACACTTTTCAAAAGAAAGATTAATTAGTTTTGAAGTAATTGACTCAGAAGGAAATGTGCTTGAGAAAAATTTGAATATTAATGATGATGGAGTTGTAACAGTTACCCTAAAAAATAGTTTTCAAGGTCAAATTAGTTGGACAGCTGTATGGCTTAAAGAATCTTATATTAATTAATCTGAGAGTCTATTCATGGCTCTTTTTATTTTGCACAAATACTCAGCACTGCCCCGAACCGATCGGGGCTATTTTAATGACACGAGGTGACTTATGACAGTAGAGGTTGGAGTATTAATTGCCATTGGTGGGTTGTTACTTAGTTATTTTGGATATCAGCTCAACCGGACAAAAGAAGTTAAGACAGATTCGCGGCAGGATGCAAAAATTCAGGCGCAGTTGGACTACATTGGCAAAGGTGTTGATGACATAAGGATTGAGTTGAGAGCAAACCAAAAGGATATTGGGGCGCTTAACGAGCGTGTGACAAGAGTCGAGGAGTCGGCTAAACAAGCTCATTTAAGAATTAATAATATTAATAAGGAGAGTGTTTAATAATGTTTGAATTAGCGCTTATTATAGCAGTTGTGCTGGCACTTACAGAGTTTGTGAAACGTATAGAGGTTATCAATACAAAATACTTGCCTGCTGTATCTCTTGTACTAGGGTTACTGGCGGGTATTTTTTATGTCGGCGGAACTGTTGAAGAGAAAATCATGTACGGTTTGATGATTGGTTTGTCTGCAGCTGGTCTTTTTGACCAGACTAAAATCGTGACTAAAGGAGATGGCAAGTGATGCAAATAGAAAAGCCAAAACTGGCTTTTAAGGGCAAACTTACTCCGATTAAAAAAGTAACTAAGGTGGTTTGCCACCATCCGGATCATACGTCATGGGGAATTATTGACATCCACAATTACCACAGAAACTCTAAAGGTTGGGCGGGGATTGGGTATAACTACTTTATTACTTTTGATGGCCGTATCCAAGAGGGAAGAGGGAAAAATGTAGGGGCGCATTGTTCGGGGCGTAATAGCGATACGCTAGGAGTTTGCTTTCAAGGTGATTTTGATAAGCAACATATGACGGATGCACAGGTTAAGGCTGGCGGATGGTTGATCGCTAAACTAATCAAAGAGCATGGGTTACAAATAAATGATGTGCTTGGGCATCGTGATTTAGCTGCCACTGCTTGTCCTGGTAAAAACTTTAGGATGGCAGATTTAAAGGCTGAGATACTCAAAAACCTTAATCCAAAAACAGTTGTTAAACCAAATGAAAAGAAGGAAGTGAGCTGGCTTATGGAACCAGTTAAATTTTCAGTGAAAGAGATGGAAAACGCTCTATTACGAGTGTTAAACCGTTTTGAACAAAAAGACCCGGCACTTGGTAAAGAATGGCGTACTAAGTTTATTAATGGTGAGTTAACAGGAGCAGATGCTCTAGGGCTACTTTATGTGGCTGTGGACAGAGGGTATATCACTGGTAAAAGTGAGTAAAATGTTAAAGCCCTTACTCATTGAGTAGGGGCTTATTGACAGATAAATTAGTCTATGCTATTATCTAGCTAGTTAAAAGTCGCCCAACCTAATGGGCGTGGATTGAAATAAATTTAATTTTATTTTTACTTGTGCCTATATAGGCCACATGTTGCGTATTTGCAGTACTCAAATGATTTGCTAGCAATCGAGTGCCGCATGGATTTACGCAATCGACCCCTGCTCATTGAGTGGGGGTTTTTAATGGTTATACGTGTATGCTGATTTTATATTATATTTGAGTTTATTGCTCTATTACTAGTGCATAGTAATCTGTTAACTCTACTCTTTTGAACGTAGTTTTTAACAGAAAATCATATACCAAGTAATCGGCAATAATTTGGTCTTGTAATCTGTCAAAGTTACGGAGTTTACCCGCTTGGTACATGTGGTGTACGCCATACGTACCATAATCTACACCTAAAAAATCACACAAATATTTTTCAACAAATTTGTCATCGGTAGCATCTAATCCATAGATGCTAATTAGATCTAATGCAGCTGTAATAATTGCGATACGATCATATCCACTTAATACGTAAAATTGAACGTTTTCTTTTGATAGTTCGTGGACTTTATTTTCATCTGCCCAATCACAAGGCAGAGAAGGACTATAAAAGATTTTGGCAGCTTCTTTTAGTTCATTCGCTGCCCAATTTAATAAACGAAGTTCATTCTGCATTAAAGAAGTGTGTTCCCAAATGATTTCAGGAACTTCTTCGTTAGGATCATCATAAGGATGACCTAACAATTGGTGTAAATGTTCAAATGAGGAATCGATTTCTTCATCCTCCATTTCAGAATTAGGTAATGTTTCTAAAAATGAATCTGCTTGTTTAATCGCTTCTTCAATTGCGACTTTTTTTTCTTCTAATTTCATTTTCCATTCTCCTTTCATATCCCGCCTTAATCGCCCGACAGGTGGCGTTATTTTTTATTCCAGAGCCACCACCTAAGCAGTGGCTCCTTTGTACTTAGTTAACGTACACTGTATTACCTGATCCGTCTTCCCAACCGTTTACATCATCACCGTTATCCAAGTCCTCAATTATTTGATTCATATCTTGGATTGTTGATGGTGTTATTGTTGCAATAACCACTCCATCTTTTACAACATCAAATGCGTGTAAAGCATAATCAAATTCCTTTTCTACCACTTCATAACCTTCTCTTTTCCATGTTCTCATTTTTATTTCCTCCTAAAATTTTTATTTTTTTGTTTATCACCTGTTGATACTTCAATTATAAACCTAATTAGGTTATTTGTAAACCTTTTTAGGTTATTTTATTTGTATTTTTTCTCCAAACCATCTTTCCATTGCAGCAGTAGAGATAATCCAGTTTTTTTGTTTTTTACCCTCCTGTTGGTGGTATTTAAGTAGGCCTTCTTCGATCATTTCCAACGTTTTCGGCCATGTATATTTGTTAGCTGGCTTAAGTTTATTTTTCACAGTTTCGATCGGAACTCCCCAACGCTCTGCTGCTTCTGCAACATGCATATATTTATCGATTTCTTTCATCTTTGTTGTCCTCCAATGCTTTAATATAGGGTAGAAAATATTTTAATTCGGCTTCTTTACGTGCTTCAATTGCCTTATTTATGTCAGTAAAGGTTCCGAGATATTTCCGTACCCCTTTGATAGTGATACTTACTTCAAAAACTTCTTTTCCTCTTCTGAGGCGCTTGTACACGCCTTTATGACCAGTTTTACTATCTGTCCTTACTTTTTTAGTTAAAAGCGGTACTTGCACCCCATCAATTGTTTTATCCTCAAGACCTTTACGAGCATTTTTCATTTGTTCCTGTTTTAAACAGCCACAGGAGACTACTTCACCACGTCTTAGACTTGTAGCGTTCGCTTTGATCGTTCTCCCGCACTCGCATTGACATAACCAAAGGGCATTGTCATTTTTAGTTCGTCCAGACCGTTCTAATACAGTTAACTTTCCAAAATTTCTACCCTTAAGATTAAGGGCGTTTGAAGGAGTTTTTTTACGTAAGCACCCACATGATTTTTTTGCTCCCCTTAATAATTGCCCCCTACTAGCAAGAGTCTTGTTGCCACAAGAACAGAGACAAACCCAAGCTTTTTCATTACGAAGTCTTTCAGGACTTTCATTAATTACGGTAAGTTCTCCAAACACCTGTCCTTCTAAATTAATTTTCCTGTAATATGCTTTTCTAACATCCTTTTTTCTGAGGCAACCACAGGATTTTGTGATACCTGCTCTTAAATTTTGCATTGCAATAATGGGTGTATTGCCACACTCGCATCGGCACTTAAACTTGCGTGTTTTACCTAACGGCTCTATTTCTTCTAGGACAGTCAATAAACCGTATTTTTGGCCGATAATGTTTATTAGACATCCGCAAGTTTTTGTCATCCCGTAGCGCAAGTTATGCCCTAAAACAGTAGATGTATTACCGCAATCACAAATTACATCCCAATAAGTTCCGCTGTTTGCTTTTTTATCAGAAAGTTTCAGCACTGTTAGTTTTCCAAATTTTTTTCCGGTTAGATCAATCCGTTTTGCTGCAAAAGTTAAACACCCGCATGATTTGGTGTTACCTGACCTAAGACTAGCCATTAATACGGTAGTTGTGTTACCGCAATCACATAGACACTTAAATCTTCGTTCCTTCCCGATTTGTTCAACTTCCTTCAGAACAGTTAATTTCCCATATTTGTGACCAATTAAGTTCATGCGCTTAGACATAAGCAACACCTCTTATTTAACTGTGGTAGATTTACCAAAAGTTTCTACACCCTCAACAATTTTGTAGAACTCAACTGCATTTAACCCTTGATGTATTAAGTAATTGTATTCACTCATAAATTTATCTTTTTGAGAAGTTGTAAATTCCTTGCTACGAAAAACTTTACCGTTCATAACACCTTTGATAACCTGCACCATTCTGTCCTGGTCAGCGATGATCATGATTTTATTCGACGCCATTTCTTTTAATTCCTTCCAAGCCATGACAAGGGCTTGAGCAAAATATTCCTTAATTTTACCTCCAAATTTTTGAGCGCCTTCTCTAGCGATTTCCCAAGCTCTTGTCATAACTTTTTTCATTTTCGTTTCCTCCCTTGTTTTATTATCTGTTTTTATTATAAACCTAATTAGGTTAATTGTAAACCTTTTTAGGTATAAAAAAATAATTTTTACAAAAAATAACCCCTCACAAAGAGGGGCTGCATCTATATCTCAATCTCCATTTATTTTTACTATAAATTACCATCATGTGTAATTAAATGGTAACAGATAAAATGTCACATATTATTCATATAATATGTAGAATATTAAATTGCAAAAAGGAGAGAATTTTTTACTTTTATGACAAAAAAATACCCCATCTAAAAGAGGGGGGTGATGTTATGCCAAGGCTAGTTTTTTTCTATTTGCTT
>NZ_JARGEJ010000560.1:0-307 GCF_029211245.1 Robertmurraya sp. DFI.2.37
TCTCTATAACGCTTGTGCGCACCTTCCAACGCTAATTTCTTCAGATAATCAGCTTCCAGTTTAATACGATAGAGTTTGTCATAGCCACCCAGTTTCTCTATTTTGGCTTTAGCGGCCTCCTCACTCATTACCACGTTACCGTTTTCATCTTGAGTGAACTCATCAAACAAGTCCTTTTCTGTATATTTCTTCCGATATCCCTCTTCTGTTCCAAAATCTTCAGGAATAGCAAAAGTAGGCATAATCGGTGCATGATCTATACTATAAAATTCCACCTGATCACAAATATCCACCGTATTTGAAAGAG
>NZ_JARGEJ010000561.1:0-307 GCF_029211245.1 Robertmurraya sp. DFI.2.37
AAAATTCCTTGCTTTACGGTAGGCACCATTACATCCACCTTTCGAAACTGCGTATCTAGCACTCTCGCAAGTAATGCTGAAAATTGAGCCCCAGTCACCGGCTCTTCTGGCCGATAAGAACCATCCGGATAGCCAAAAGCAATATGATTCGAAGTGAGATTATGGATTGCCTTCAAATATGGACTCGTTTGCTCCAAATCATAAAATGGAAAAACTGCGCCCGTGTTAAAATCGAAGGCTCCGTCTAAGAGAATAGCATCTTCTCCTCTCGTTAGCGGCTTCTTTCCTTCTCCTCCCTTCTCCGGTG
>NZ_JARGEJ010000562.1:0-307 GCF_029211245.1 Robertmurraya sp. DFI.2.37
ACAAAGGGGAACTTCAATAAACCTTTCAATCATAACAAACAATTTCATATGCAAAAAATCCCTTGATGTAGGTATCAAGGGATTTCCTATTTCTCTAAATGCATATCAATTAGCTCTTTTATCTCATTAAAAATCTGCTTTTTTATTCCCGCTTTCCTTAACACCTTCCACGTTTTAATAACTTCGCCCGCTTCTCTCATTTCATTAATTACATGTTGTACCCTACGAAGACGAAATTCTTGGTCTCATTCCTTCACTGCATTAATGAATACTTTTGTTTTTGGCATCTTGTCTAAGTGTTGTTCTA
>NZ_JARGEJ010000563.1:0-306 GCF_029211245.1 Robertmurraya sp. DFI.2.37
GCTGTATCCGTCGCCTAACATACTCCACTCACTTTGCCATATTTCTACATCATATTGTTGGGCTGCTTGGGCCAGTTGTTTCCGGACATTACGCATACCATCCCATGTGCCATCTGTCCAGTAGCTGTGGCCGCAGATAAGTTTCTTTACATGAGTCAGGTTGCCTATATAGGTGGAAGTTCCAGGTGTGAAAAATGCTGAAAGTACGTTACTATGGGCGGCATCATTCTTAAATTTGTAGAGATATTCATAATCTCCAGATTCCCCTGGAAGAATATCAATAGAAAGACCGGCAGAAGTGATGGC
>NZ_JARGEJ010000564.1:0-306 GCF_029211245.1 Robertmurraya sp. DFI.2.37
CGCCATTCCGGAATAAAGTGCAATCCAGCCAGCTTTATGTCCCATCACTTCAATAACCATGACACGTTGGTGTGAACTGGCTGTAGAATGCAGCCGGTCAATGGCATCGGTAGCAATGGTTACGGCAGAATCGAATCCGAATGAAACGTCTGTTCCCCAAACATCGTTATCTATTGTTTTAGGTACGGAAACAACGTTCACACCTGCTTGGGCCAGTTTGGCTGCGGTCTTTTGGGTTCCGTTTCCGCCGATACATACGATACAGTCCAGACCTAGATCATGGATATTCTTTAACATCAAAGCCGG
>NZ_JARGEJ010000565.1:0-306 GCF_029211245.1 Robertmurraya sp. DFI.2.37
TGCTATCTACGGTTCACGCGGCTCAAACGGTGTTATCATCATCACTACTAAAAAGGGACGCAAAGGGCAAAAGCCTTCAGTTTCCTATTCAGGTAGTGTCACATTGAGTCAGAAAAAAGGAACAGTTGATGTACTTGACAGCAACCAATACCGTCAACTTATCACCGATTTATACGGAGAAAACAGCGATGCTTATCGTGCCATGGGTACAGCCAACACCGACTGGCAAGATCTTATTTACCGTACCGCTCTCAGTCATGACCACAATATAACCGTATCGGGTGCAGTAAAAGACCTTCCTTATCG
>NZ_JARGEJ010000566.1:0-306 GCF_029211245.1 Robertmurraya sp. DFI.2.37
TTCATTGTTTTTTTCAGTTCCTCCATCTGTGCTTCAACACAGGTTTCCTTTCCATAAACATGTCATAACGTTTTTGCAAGGTTGAATCACATTCTCCACACCAATCGATAAAATGCTTAATTTCCTTTATCGGCATCCCTGTTGACTTTAAACACTCAATAATTTTTAAAGCTTCTATATCAGACTGTTTAAATATGCGGGTGCCATTCGCTTTTCGTTCGACAAAAGGGAGCAAGCCTTCTTTATCATAATAACGCAGTGTATAAGTAGCAAAAGAGTTGAACCTCACTACTTATACACTGCGTT
>NZ_JARGEJ010000567.1:0-306 GCF_029211245.1 Robertmurraya sp. DFI.2.37
ATAAGGGGACCCTTACTTTATGACAAATGTTAGAGAGACTATTTTAGAATGGTTTTACCTATACAGCAATGATGTCTACAACTTTTTGGTTTACTACACCTGTACAACAGATGTAGAGGATTTAGTGCAAGAGGTTTTTATAAAAGCTGGGCGCGGTCTTCACTCTTACAAGAATCAATCTTCACCCAAAACTTGGCTCTTCACCATTGCCCGAAATACAGCGATAGACAAAGCCAGAAAAAAAGAGACAAAGATTAGCAAAAACAGTACAACATTCGATGAGCGCTTTTGGGAGCAGCAAACAAG
>NZ_JARGEJ010000568.1:0-306 GCF_029211245.1 Robertmurraya sp. DFI.2.37
TTCCGGTAAAGAGTAGCACGACTCATGCACATATCCCTACTTAAATCTTCTATGGAATATTCAGGATTACTAAGGTTCTTCTCAACCATATCCAATGCCTTCCTTATTAATTGCTCATCAGATGCTGAAATAGAATTCGCTTCTACTTTTCCTTCTTCCGGCAATGGATCTATCTCATGCCTTTGCTCCGGATTTTGTTCCAGTGGCAGAACAGTCTGTGCAATAATGGGCTTCCGTAATTTCATATACATCCGGCCCAATCCCCACACCACCGATAAAACAACAAGTATATAAAACAAATACGCC
>NZ_JARGEJ010000569.1:0-306 GCF_029211245.1 Robertmurraya sp. DFI.2.37
AAAGGGGCTGTCCACGAAGGAGCTTTTTCAAAGAAACAAGGCATTAATGGAATCCCCTCTGTGTGCGAATCTGTACATATTGCACGTGATGTTCTGTTAGCAGAGGCCGCCGATTGCCACTACCATGTTTGTCATATAAGTACGAAGGAATCGGTGAGAGTTGTACGTGATGCGAAACGGGCGGGAATAAAGGTAACAGCTGAAGTAACGCCCCATCATCTTCTATTATGTGAGGACGATAAAGAAAGTGATATTCTCTTAGTAATTTCAGCAACTTGACATGTTAAAGAATGCTCTCGAGCTCAG
>NZ_JARGEJ010000057.1:0-25155 GCF_029211245.1 Robertmurraya sp. DFI.2.37
CACCGAGTAGAAATCATTCATTTAAATGAAGATAGTTATCGTATGAAGCATCGTTCTACCATATTTGGGGAACAAAGTGTTTCAAAATAACGAGCAAAAATTGTTTCATTCTACTTGACGGTCACACTTCTCCACCATGCGACCACTTTTAATGTAAAAGGGAATTCTTATCGGCTTCGAGAGAAGCAAAAAGCCGGTGTCACACCTGTATAAGTTTAGCGATGATAAATAGGAATTTAGAAACGTTGAAAAGAGGGAATTTCAAAACGTTGTTGACACCAAAAAATTAAGACATTCTTTTGTTGAGTAAAACGACTTTATCTAGAATAGTAAATTGCATGCGAAAAAGGTCAGTAATCCATGCTAATAGATATATGTTCACCAGTGTGCCAAGAATATTGGCATTTCAAACAGCTTAAGTGATAATATTGGCCAACAATAATAGAATCTGAATTAATGTGAACTTCATGATCGTAATTCGGATTTGAACAATTTCTAAAGTACTCATCTGTCAAATATTGAGTTTTGCCAGCATTAGAAGAGACAATCAGTGCTACAATTTTTCTGTAAGTAGTCTCTTCTGCGTCATCGTATTTAACAAACTCCTGTGCTGAATTGAAGCTATTAAAAAACTCAACTTGCACTTCATTAAGGTACTCCTCTAAATTTGAATGTACTTTGCTAGGATTATTGGGCTCACTAAAATCTTTTGAACTACTAGATAGAAATTCTACCCTATTATAATTGATACCGAATTTTTTTTTAATTCTCTAGGTTAATATAAAGTAAATGGGCGAGTAAAAACTGAATTATTTTCACAAAATATTTTGATAATTCATTGCATTAAATTGAAAAACATATACAAGTAAATTACAAAAAATGGATGTTTATCAATATAGACTAGAGAATATGAAAAAGAGGGTAGTTTTCTATACTAGTTAACTATTAAAAATATGGAGTGCAAGGGGTGCTGAATGTGAAAATGGCTTTTTTTTGAAAGGGTTCAATATTGTTGCGATCAAGCGTGCACGTACAATGGCATTACTTCCATACGTTACTGGAGAATAATATTAGATGGTATTAAAAAAAGCACAGTGATCTTATGATTTGTGTACCCCAAAAGTTAGAGTGAAATTTAACTTTTGGGGTGTTTTTATGTCTAAAATATAGTTGTTGAATGAAGAGGGGAAATTAAGGTATTTTCTGTTAGTGAAAATACCGGGATAACTTTTTATAATGAAAGATTATACTTAACCTTATTAAAAAAACAACGTATGCTTTTAGCAACTAATTCAGGTTCTTCGGTTGCAACAAAATGTCCACCAACATTTAAATCTTTCCAATAAACAATATTAGGGAATAATCTTTCGACATACTCTTTTGGCGGACGCTCGTGGTATTGGGTAGCATTTAAGGAGACACCTAAAGGGACTGTTGAAAAATCATTTTTATCTGGCCATTTCGTATATTTTCCTTCATAGTAATATCGGTTTGAAGCATTTATGGTTTCGGTTAGCCAATAGATTGAAACATTAGCCAGCAAAGTATCTTTATCAAAGTGATTTAAGATATTTCCACTTGGTGGATCCGTCCACAAGTACCATTTTTCGAGAATGAAAGCTGCTAAACCTACAGGAGAGTCATTAAGAGAATAAGCTATTGTTTGAGGTTTTGTACCTAGTATATGGGCATACCCAGCTTCGTCATTATACCACTGCTTACAGTATGCAAGGAACTTTTCTTCAGCTTTTGTTAAAACAGTGTCTTTCGAGATGTAAGGGCTAGGATTACCAGGTGAAGTTGTATGGTATCCTATCATTTTTTCTGGATAGTCTAAACACATTAATCCTAAAATACTGGCTCCTAAATCATATCCATGAGCTCCAAACTTATCGTAACCTAATAGATTCATTAATTTTACAAAAATATCTGCCACTTTTCGGTCATCGAAGCCAGGTCTTAAAGAGGATGATGAGAATCCGTGTCCAGGAATAGATGGAATGACAACATCAAAAGATTCATTGCGATCACCGCCGAATTTTTCAGGAGTTGTCAAGTAAGGAATGATATCCAGCATTTCGTAGAATGAACCAGGCCAACCATGGGGGATAATAATAGGTAAAGGGTTAGATCCACTTCCACGAACGTGAACGTAATGGAGTTCGATTCCATCAATATTCGTCTTATAGTTAGGATACATATTCATTTTTTCCTCTACCATTCTCCAATCAAAATGATCCTTCCAATATCCAATTATGCTCTTCATAAACTCTAATGGTATGCCATAGTTCCATTGGGAACCTGGAATTTCGTCTGGCCATCTAGTTAATTCTATCCGTTTTTTTAAATCTAATAATTGTTTATTGGAGATTTTAATATTAAAAGGTGAAATACTCATATAACGTCCTCCCCGTATTATTTAAAAAGTAGTTTAATAGTCTGCTCATTGAACATTTATTGATATTCGCTTGTTTAGAATCAAGATTACATAAAAAAACGAATATATTGGCCACTGAAATGAGCCAATCCTATGTATTATAAATAAATGGTAAAATCCAAAACATATGTTGTTGACATAATTCCACGTAGAGTTTAATTTCCAATTAGGTCATTATCTAATTATAATGAAAGCAAGAAATGCCCAAATTATTGTACACCTGATAAACTGTACAGCAAATGGCTGTAATTATATTTTTTTGTCCATATCCATATAAGATAACCCCTCCTGACCATTAAAATTGTTTTATTGGTTAGTGACCGTTAAAACAATTTTAATGGTCAAGTTTTTATTAGTCAATAGGAGTGTTCCAAATGGGAGATAAATACCGAAACCTTGAGGTAATAGCAGGTTTTTTAAATACTTATGATAAACGTATGCGTTTTGAGGGGGACCCTGGGGTAGAACTTTTAAACGGTCCTGAAGATCTATACACATTTTTATTAGAGCACAATTTAATTTTAGAACAGGAAAAAGTTACTGAACAAGATTTAGAACTTGCTATAAAATTGAGGGAAGAAACAAGAAAAACAATAAAAAATCCAAATGAAATGGATACTTTAAACGAGCTTATAGGTAATTTTACCTTTACAATTTATTTTTCGGAAGAGTCTGAGGAAATTCACCCCGTTCATAGAAACGGAAAAAAGGGCTTAGCCAAATTAATTCTCCTCATGTATGAAATAAAAAGGGATGATTTATGGCATAGAATTAGAATTTGTTCAGCGGATGATTGTCAGTGGGTTTTTGTCGATCATTCCCGACCTGGAACTGGAAGGTGGTGCTCAATGAAGGCTTGTGGGAATAGGGCTAAGAATAGAACTTTTAGGAAAAGGAATAAATAATAATTATTGGTTTGTGATGTATCTTAGTCATGACATTTCTCACTATCTTTTCAAATGAAAAATGTAAGCTTTCGTAATAAGTCCTTACTTCTCCTTTATCAAAATGACCGTCTTAGCTTATGTGGTGCTATTCAAGGCACCTCTTTTCTTATTGGTTGAAGATAGAATGGATGGCAGATACAATAGGGAGTAGGACTTATCAGGAGGTTGAGATGTGAAAAACGCTCATAAGTTAACGGAAGGCGCCTTGTTTTTGGCGATTTTTGCCGTATTATTACTTATAACAATATACATACCTGTATTAGGGGTAGTTGTAAATTTATTTATTCCACTGCCATTCATTATGTTTTCAGCGAAGAATGATCGGAAGAGCTCGCTTGTCCTACTTTTAGGAGCTATATTTATTTCCTTTATCGTTGGGACGGTTCTAGCCATTCCATTAGCTTTATCCTATGGGTTAACAGGGATTGTAATTGGGGACTTTATTAGGGAAAAGAAAAGCAGGGTGGCAGGGTTTATTGCAGGTTCGATGACATTTTTAATGACGCTGGTGATTCAATATGTCATTTCGGTTGTTTTCTTGGAAATGGACGTCATTCAAGAAACGATGCAAATCTTTGAGCAGTCCATTTCTCAGGCTATGAATATGCTGGAGGCGTTTGGACAAGCACCAGATCCGCGAATGGTCGAACAGTTTGAAACAAGCGTTGAAATGCTAAAAGTGTTAGTTCCAAGTATATTCGTCATGCTTTCCTTTTTTACGGTTTTTATCATTGAATTGCTTTCTTTTCCGATTGCAAAGCGATTTGGAATGACCGTTCCAAAGTGGAAGTCATTTCGAGAGCTACGATTGCCAAAAAGCCTTCTGTGGTATTATCTACTCGTGCTAATCATATCAATTCTATTAAATCCGGAGCAGGGAACCTTCCTGTATACGGCTACGATGAATTTATCGTTTATTCTTCAGCTCTTTATGGTGCTGCAGGGACTTTCATTTATTTATTATCTTTCTTATGTGAAAGAAATGCCGAAGATTATTCCCATTTTAGTGACAGTTTTCACATTCATTTTCCCTATAGTTCTTTATATTGTAAGGATATTAGGTATAATTGACTTAGGTTTTGATTTGAGGAAACGATTAGAGGTAAAAAAATAAACGAAATTAGATGTATAGAAATGTGGGAGCTGAAAAAATGCCTTCTTATTTGGAAAAAAGGTCTATTCGCTATCCTATATATGCATTAATGGCTATAACCTTGGTATTTCTAGTGATACTTGCGTTCTATAATTGGATCATTAGTCTCATTGGATTTGTCCTTTCTGTTATTCCTTTCTACTATCTGTTTATCGTTGATTATCAACAACGGAAGGATACAGAAAAGTATATTGCTACTCTCTCTTATCGACTGAAAAAAGTCGGTGAAGAAGCGCTGATGGAAATGCCAATTGGAATTATGCTGTTTAATGATGATTATTATGTAGAATGGGCCAATCCATTTTTAGCATCTTGCTTTGAAGAGGAAACGTTAGTGGGCAGATCTCTCTACGACGTAGGGGATTCCTTAATCCCGCTCATTAAGCAGGAAGTGGAAATGGAAGTCATTACGATTATGAATCGTAAATTTAGAGTGATTCATCGCTCAGAGGAAAGATTGCTCTATTTCTTTGATATAACAGAACAAATAGAAGTAGAGAAAATGTATGAGGATGAAAGAACAGTCATCGCAATCATATTTTTGGATAATTACGATGACATCACACAAGGAATGGACGATCAGACGAGAAGCAGTTTAAATAGTCTCGTTACATCCATTTTGAACAAATGGGCTCAAGATAATGGTGTCTTTTTAAAAAGGGTTTCATCTGAACGCTTCATCGGTGTGTTTAACGAACAAATCTTGCACTCATTAGAAAAAGGGAAATTCTCCATCCTTGATGAGGTTCGAGAAATAACAACAAAGCAAAATATCCCACTTACATTAAGCATTGGGGTGGGGGCGGGAGTCCCTTCTTTGCCAGAGCTTGGCGAACTAGCCCAATCTAGCTTGGATTTAGCTCTTGGACGCGGTGGCGACCAAGTTGCGATCAAGCAAACGAACGGGAAAGTGAAATTCTTTGGAGGGAAAACGAACCCTGTTGAGAAGCGAACAAGGGTGCGTGCTCGTGTTATTTCACACGCTCTAAAGGATTTAATTATTGATAGTGATAAAGTTATTATTATGGGCCATAAAAACCCTGATATGGATGCAGTTGGGGCTGCCATCGGAATTCATAAAATTGCCCAAATGAACCAATGTGAAGGGTATATTGTCATTAATACCCATGAGATTGATACAGGGGTACGACGGCTAATGGAGGAGATTCAAAAGCACGAGGAGCTCTTTGATCGCTTTATCACTCCTGAGCAAGCGTTGGAGATCGCGACAGAGGATACGCTCTTAGTTGTAGTTGATACCCATAAGCCTTCATTGGTGATTGAAGAAAGATTAATCAATAAAATGGATCATGTTGTGGTCATTGATCATCATCGTCGCGGGGAAGAGTTTATTGAAAACCCACTGCTCGTTTATATGGAGCCGTATGCTTCCTCAACAGCAGAATTAGTGACGGAATTGCTGCAATATCAACCGAAGCGTGGCAAAATTGATATGCTTGAAGCGACAGCACTTTTAGCAGGAATAATTGTCGATACGAAAAGCTTTACGCTCCGAACAGGTGCGAGAACCTTCGACGCTGCCTCTTATTTAAGAGGACAGGGGGCAGACACTGTACTTGTGCAGAAGTTTTTAAAGGAAGATGTGGATACGTATTTAAAACGGGCAAAGCTGATTGAAACGGTGTATTTCTATAAAGAAGGAATTGCCATTGCCAAGGCAGGGGCGGAACAAGTTCTAGATCAAGTGTTAATTGCTCAAACCGCAGATACATTGCTGACGATGGAAGGAGTACTTGCTTCCTTTGTGGTCTCAAAACGTAATGATGACATGGTCGGGATCAGTGCCCGTTCTTTAGGTGATGTCAATGTTCAGGTTATCATGGAGAATTTAGGAGGCGGTGGTCATTTAACGAATGCCGCTACCCAGCTTCTAGAAATTGAAATAGAGGAAGCGGAACAGCAATTATTGGATGCAATAGATGAATATCTAGAAGGGAGAAAGAAAGAATGAAAGTGATATTTTTAAAAGATGTTAAAGGAAAAGGCAAAAAAGGTGAAGTCAAGAACGTTGCTGATGGATATGCACATAACTTTTTAATAAAGCAAGGTTTAGCCATTGAGGCGAATCAAGCGAATATTAGCACTCTTAATGCTCAAAAGAAGAAGGAAGAGAAGGCAGCAGCAGAGGAACTTGCTGAAGCTAAAAAGCTGAAAGAAGAAATGGAAAAACTAACGGTGGAGCTAAGCGCAAAAGCTGGAGAAGGTGGACGTTTGTTTGGCTCTATTACAAGCAAGCAAATTGCGGAAAGTCTCCAAAAGGCACACGGAATTAAAGTGGATAAGCGGAAAATTGAGCTGGATGATGCCATTCGCGCTTTAGGATACACAAAGGTGCCAGTGAAATTGCACTCCGAAGTAACAGCAACTTTGAACGTACATGTGAAGGAAGTAAAATAATTTCGAAACGCAGGATAAGCTAATATTGGAAGTACTATTTATATGAAAACATGATAAAATGAAGGATAGAAATGTGATCGGTTATAAGCTGATCACATTTTTATGATGGGTTAATCATGCTTGACGTACAATAGAATCGCAATAACAATAATGATATAGATTGTGTTCATCGCCAAAAAGATAGACAAGTGTTTAGTGATGATTGAGTACATTTGATTTTTGTCATCTGTAAAAGGAGGTTTTTCCTAGCATGAGTGATTTATTTGCAGATCGACTCCCCCCACAAAATATTGAAGCTGAGCAGGCTGTCTTAGGGGCTATTTTCTTAGAACCTTCTTCTCTAACTCTAGCAACGGAGATTTTAATCCCAGAGGATTTCTACCGTGCAGCACACCAAAAGATTTTTAATGTGATGCTAACGCTGAATGATGCAGGGAAAGCAGTCGATTTAGTAACCGTATCTGAAGAACTCGCTGCAGCAAAGCTACTCGAGGATGTTGGTGGAGTTGGCTATTTAAGTGAATTGGCTGGATCTGTGCCAACAGCTGCCAATATTGAGTTCTATGCTAAGATCGTGGAGGAGAAGTCATTATTAAGAAGATTGATTCGGACAGCTACTGATATTGCTACAGACGGTTATCAGCGGGAGGATGAAGTGGAGACTCTTCTCGTTGAAGCTGAGAAAAAAATTATGGAAGTATCGGGCCGAAAAAATGCTGGGGCCTTTCATAATATTAAAGATGTTCTAGTACGAACCTATGACAATATTGAATTAATGCATAATCGCGTCGGGGATATTACAGGGATTGCGACTGGTTTTGCTGAACTTGATCAAATGACTGCCGGCTTCCAGCGTAATGATTTAATCATTGTCGGAGCCCGTCCATCCGTGGGAAAGACAGCATTTGCTCTTAATATCGCCCAAAATGTGGCAACCAAAACAGGGGAAAATGTAGCTATTTTTAGCTTGGAGATGGGAGCGGAGCAGCTCGTGATGCGGATGCTCTGTGCAGAAGGAAATATTGATGCCCAAAGGTTGAGAACGGGCTCCTTAACAGATGAGGACTGGGGCAAGCTCACAATGGCAATGGGCAGCTTGTCTAATGCGGGAATCTATATTGATGATACGCCGGGTGTGCGTGTTCAGGACATTCGTTCGAAGTGCCGCCGTTTAAAGCAAGAGCATGGAATTGGCATGATCTTAATTGATTATTTACAGCTCATTTTAGGGAGTGGCCGTTCTGGGGAAAATCGTCAACAGGAGGTTTCTGAGATTTCCCGTTCTTTAAAACAGCTTGCCCGTGAGCTGGAAGTTCCAGTTATCGCATTATCTCAGCTTTCCCGTGGAGTGGAACAGAGACAGGATAAACGCCCTATGATGTCCGATATTCGTGAATCAGGAAGCATTGAGCAGGATGCTGATATTGTCGCATTCTTATATCGTGATGATTATTATGATAAAGAGTCTGAGAATAAGAACATCATTGAAATTATTATTGCAAAGCAGCGGAATGGTCCGACTGGGACAGTTTCACTCGCTTTTGTGAAAGAGTATAACAAGTTTGTCAATTTAGAGCGGCGGTTTGATGACGCTGCTGTGCCTTCTGGTGCATAAGAAGAGATTAGCGATGAGCTAGTCTTTTTTTGTTTTAGGGAAGTCCTTGCTTTATTTTTTGTGTCATTGTCGAACACAAGAAAGTGCGATTAATTTAAAAAAATCCCTGTTTGAAGAGATTTGTCTATTGGTATGGCAGAGGAAAGCTGTTTTGATACAATCATTGGTAGGAATAAATGAGTTTAAATGGCTTTTGAAGAGGTGTTAAAACACGATTGTTTTTGCCAATTGAAGAAAAAGATCGAAATAAATAATGAAATGATGTTTTGAAACGGCTCTTATACGGTACTATTTTTTAGGGAATATTATCAACGAAATCATCCATTTTATCGATGTTTTACGAACAAATTAGTAATTATATTTAAAAAATGTTCGTGTTTCATTGACTTTTGGAGGGGAATATTGGTACACTAGGTGTGTTTGAAAAGGAAAATAAAAAGTTTGTTTACCTTATGGAGGTGCTTCTTTAATGTCATCAGTAGTAGTTGTAGGAACACAGTGGGGAGACGAGGGAAAAGGAAAAATTACTGATTTCCTTTCAGAAAATGCTGAGGTTATTGCGCGTTACCAAGGCGGTAATAATGCTGGGCATACGATTCGTTTCGATGGAGAAACATACAAATTACACTTAATTCCTTCAGGGATTTTTTATAAAGATAAGATTAGCGTAATTGGAAACGGAATGGTGGTCGATCCAAAAGCGTTAGTAAAAGAACTTGCATATTTGCACGATAGAGGGGTAACGACAGATAATTTACGCATTAGCAATCGCGCCCATGTTATTCTCCCTTATCACTTAAAACTTGATGAAGTTGAAGAAGAAAGTAAAGGTGCTAACAAAATTGGAACAACGAAAAAAGGAATCGGCCCTGCTTATATGGATAAAGCAGCCCGAATTGGAATTCGTATCGCCGATCTTTTAGATAGAGAAGTGTTTGAAGAAAAGCTTGTTCGTAATTTGAAAGAAAAGAATCGCTTATTAGAAAGAATATATGAAACAGAAGGTTTTCAATTAGAAGATATTTTGAATGAATACTATGAATACGGCCAACAAATTAAGCATTATGTAGTCGATACATCTGTTGTGTTAAACGATGCATTAGATGAAGGGCGCCGTGTGTTATTTGAAGGTGCACAAGGTGTCATGCTTGATATTGACCAAGGGACATATCCATTTGTTACTTCCTCAAACCCTGTTGCAGGAGGAGTAACGATAGGCTCTGGGGTTGGCCCAACTAAAATTAAGCATGTCGTCGGTGTTTCTAAAGCTTATACAACTCGTGTAGGCGATGGACCATTCCCAACAGAGTTGGAAAATGAAATTGGTCAGCAAATTCGTGAAGTTGGCCGTGAGTACGGGACAACGACTGGAAGAGCGCGTCGAGTAGGTTGGTTTGATAGTGTAGTTGTCCGTCATGCCCGCCGAGTTAGTGGAATTACGGATTTATCTCTTAATTCAATCGATGTTTTAACAGGAATTGAAACATTGAAGATTTGTGTTGCTTATCGTTATAAAGGCGAAGTGATCGATCAATTCCCTGCAAGCTTAAAGGTATTAGCTGAGTGTGAGCCTGTCTATGAGGAACTGCCAGGCTGGACAGAAGATATTACAGGTTGTAAGTCATTAGATGAGCTTCCTGCTAATGCCCGTCATTATCTAGAAAGAGTATCACAGTTAACGGGAATCCCGTTATCAATTTTCTCAGTAGGCCCTGATCGTTCGCAAACGAATGTGGTCTTAAATCCTTGGCGCCAAAATTAATTATATGTGAAGAAAGCTGTTCTTTAAGCTCTAGGAGCATGAAGAACAGTTTTTTTGTGATCCGACTAGACAATTTATCCGCAGTTGCATACATTTTTTGAAAGATGGTTATGTTGTTACATGATTGAAACATGAAAGTAAAAAAATTAGTAATATCCCTACTTTTTATCCAAATCATCCCATTTTACTAGTGTTGAATGGGGGATAGAGAAAAATCCCTATATTTCGCCATTTCATTGGGGATCTTGTCCTTAAGTAAATAGTAATTATTTACATTATTTGTTGTATATTGTTAGCTATTATACATTTTTGTTACATTCTTGAGACTAATAATCTCTAAATATCGAATTATGGTAAAGTTAAGAAGGCAAAAAAGCGCGATTGGATGATCCGTCTTGCCTAATGCAAAAAGCGATACTAGGGTTGTTTCGGTAGTCTAGGAGGATTAAAAATGAATAACCGTTTTAAACATCTGTCCAAACTAGCGAGCAATACAACTAGAGGACTTAATAAAGCAGCAATAACAACAGTTGCATTGGCAACTTTAACATTAGGAGTAGGGGTACATGCTTTTGCTGACCTTGCCTTTAAAACTGTTTACTATGTTTATGTCGACGATCAATTTGTCGGCACCGTTTCCGATAAGGAAATTGTTGAGAATGTCGTTGAAGCTAAGGTTGAAAAGACAAAGGATGATTTCAGCAATCAGCTTCCTCTTGCGGTAGGACCAAAGCTTACATATGTTCCAGAACAAGTTTTTGAATCTGTCTCAAATCAGGATGATAAAGTCGTAGCAGAAAAGCTAGAGAAATTATTATCAATCGAAGCAGTGGCAACGGAGATTTTGATTGATGAAAAGGTTCCTGTATATGTGAAGGATGAAGCAGCGGCGAATCAAGTAATGAAGGCGCTGAAGCTGAAATATGTGAGCGAAGAAGAATGGCAACAAGCACAACAAATAATGAATGAGAAAGAGTCTTTGCCTCCGTTAAAGGAGGGGGAGACACGAGTAGTAGATGTTCGGTTTTCAAAAGAAATGACATTATCACAAAATAAAGTATCTCCTAAGCAAATATTAAGTGTTGATGATGCGGTTAACTATTTAACAAAAGGGACGCTTGAGGAGAAAAAATATAAAGTAAAAGAAGGGGATGTTCTTGGTCAAATTGCAAATGACCATGACATGACCCTCGAGCAATTGATCAAACTGAACCCAGGTTTGACGGAAGATTCCTTGTTGAAAATTGACCAAGAATTGAATGTGACGTTTTTACAACCTTTAGTAGAAGTAATTGTTGAAAAAGAAGTCTTCCAGAAGGAAACAATCCCCTTTGAAAAGGAAGTTATCGAAGATTCATCAATGTATAAAGGTGACACGAAGGTAAAGCAAGAGGGTAAGGATGGCTTAAGGGAAGTTACCTACAAGGTTTCTGAACAAAATGGAAAGCAAACGCAAAAAGTCGTTATCGATGAAAACATTTTGCAAGAACCTATGTCCCACGTTGCTATTAAAGGAACAAAGGTCATTCCTTCACGGGGCGATGGCTCATTTGCTTGGCCGGCAGTTGGCGGCTATATTTCAAGTAAGCAAGGGCAAAGATGGGGAAAGCTTCATAAGGGAATTGACATTGCAAGGCCGAGTGACCGGACGATAAAGGCATCAGACAATGGGATTGTCCAATCGGCTGGTTGGTCTGGCGGTTATGGAAACAAGGTTGTCATTAACCATCAAAACGGCTTTGAAACCGTGTATGCTCATCTTTCTTCCATCGATGTGAAGGTAGGGCAAACAGTGAGTAAAGGCATGAAAATAGGGGTTATGGGCTCGACCGGGAATTCAACGGGAGTACATTTACACTTTGAAATATATAAAAACGGGAACTTGGAAAACCCGTTGAACTATTTAAAATAATGATTGAAAACGAGTCTCTAGAATCGCTAGAGACTCGTTCTTTTAGCTTTGAAAGCCTCGCATTTTTTGAGAAGAGGTCAATCTTGATTCGCTGTGTTCAGCGAATTTCTTTTATTAAGTTGAACAAACGATCTTGGCTCATTCTGTATGAAACGAAGGTACACGAACTTTTTAATTATGTTCTGCTTCTATGAAGCGGTCGGAGTAAACGAGATTTCATGGAATCAGACAGAAAATGGGTCAAAAAACATCATCATAAAATCTTCTTAAAGATAGACGGGATTTGCTTGAACTTTTCTTAGAGAAAGGATTTCAATTATACAAATAGATGAATTCACTTTGATAAAATGATAAAGTAATGAAAGAACATATTTTGTCAAATTTACAATGAACCATAGTTTTGAATGAAATTCAATTCGATCTTATTCTTAAAGGAGAACAGAGATGGATAAAAAAATATTAGTTGTCGATGATGAAAAACCAATTGCTGATATTCTTCAATTTAACTTGAAGAAGGAAGGCTATGATGTGTATTGTGCTTACGACGGAAACAAAGCACTGGAAATGGTCGAGGAGGTTAAGCCTGATCTCATTCTGCTTGATATTATGCTGCCGCAGCGAGATGGAATGGAAGTGTGCAGGGAAGTTCGGAAAAAGTACGAAATGCCCATTATTATGTTAACGGCGAAGGACTCCGAAATTGATAAAGTATTAGGACTGGAACTGGGAGCGGATGATTATGTGACAAAGCCGTTCAGTTCAAGAGAGCTGATTGCGAGGGTGAAAGCGAATTTAAGAAGGCACCAGCATACAGCTTCACAGGCAGAGGAAGATGATTCAAATGAAATTACGGTTGGTTCATTAATCATTCACCCTGATGCTTATATCGTTTCAAAACGTGGAGAGAAAATCGAATTAACGCATCGGGAGTTTGAACTGCTTCATTATTTAGCGAAGCATATTGGACAAGTAATGACGAGGGAACATTTGCTTCAAACCGTATGGGGTTATGACTATTACGGAGATGTTAGAACGGTTGATGTAACGATTCGACGCCTCCGGGAGAAGATTGAGGATAATCCTAGTCATCCCACTTGGATCGTGACAAGAAGAGGGGTAGGGTACTACTTAAGAAATCCTGAACAGGAGTAATCCCAGCGATGAAAAAGGTTGGTTTTTTTCGTTCTATTCATTTAAAGCTTGTGTTGATTTACGTATTGTTAATTTTAATTGCGATGCAAATTATTGGCGCCTATTTTGTTCGTCAGTTAGAGGAGACATTATTGCAAAACTTTGAAACGTCTATCCGTGAACGGGTGGACTTGCTCTCTTATTATGTCGGCGAGGAAATGACGAAGGAAAGAAATCCTGAGGCAAATGGCCCTACTTTAGAAGAGGATGTTCGCAATATTTTGCGAGATTTTAATAATACTGCTGATATTTCTGAGGTTCGTGTGATTGAGGGGACTTCGTTGAAAATTATCGGCACCTCCGATCGGTATAAACAAGGGATAGTGGGACAACGCTCCACGGATCGAATGATTTGGCGTGTCATTGCGTTCTCCGATGATGATGGTGATCATCGAACAATGATTGACCGCCAATCAGGCAATCGAATATGGATTTTAGTTGATCCGATTAAAGTGGAGGATGAGGTAATTGGTGCCATTCATTTGGTAGCGAATGTTGAAAATGTGTACTCGCAAATGCGGACAATTAATAGCATTTTCGCGTCTGGAACCGCCATATCCCTTGCGATTACGGCTATATTAGTCGTTTTACTGGCGCGAACGATTACAAGACCGATTACGGATATGAGAAAACAAGCGATAGCGATGTCAAAGGGAAATTTCTCACGAAAGGTTAAGGTATATGGCTATGATGAAATTGGTGAATTAGCGATGACCTTTAATAACCTTACAAAAAAACTGCAAGAGGCCCAAGCCACGACAGAGGGGGAAAGGCGAAAGCTTTCATCCGTTCTGTCTTACATGACGGATGGAGTGATTGCGACCGATCGCAAAGGGCGTGTTATTCTCATCAATGAACCTGCTGCCAAAATGCTGAATGTTTCACGTGAAACAATTTTATCGACCTCCATTATTTCTTTGCTTGGAATTGAAGAAGAGTATACACTAGAGGACTTAATGATGGAAAGGGAATCTGTCATTTTAAACTATAGCACGGAGAAAAAGCCCTATATTTTGCGGGCTAATTTTAGTGTAATTCAAAAAGAGACAGGTTTTGTAAATGGTCTCATCGCTGTACTTCATGATATTACAGAGCAAGAAAAGATTGATATGGAGCGTCGAGAATTTGTCGCCAATGTTTCCCATGAATTAAGAACGCCGTTGACGACGATGAGAAGCTACTTAGAAGCATTAGCGGAGGGGGCATGGAAGGATAAAGAGATTGCTCCACAGTTTTTAGACGTTACTCAAAATGAAACAGAGCGAATGATCCGTCTTGTTAATGCTTTGCTGCAGCTATCAAAAATGGATAGTAAAGATTATGAATTAACGACAGAATGGGTCAATTTTGTAGATTTTTATCATCGCATTATCGACCGATTCGAGCTTACAAAAGAGCATAATGTTAGTTTTGAACGGCAATTACTGGATCAGCCGACTTTTGTAGAAATCGATCCAGATAAGCTCACGCAAGTGATGGATAATATTATTTCAAATGCGATGAAGTATTCTCCTGAAGGTGGAAAAATAACCTTTAAGATGGAGGAAGAAATTGATCAAATTGTCATTAGTGTTTCTGACCAAGGGGTAGGAATCCCGAAAGATAATTTAGAGAAAATATTTGAACGTTTTTATCGAGTTGATAAGGCAAGAACAAGAAAGCTTGGCGGAACCGGGCTTGGCCTTGCGATTGTGAAAGAGATGGTGGAGGCCCATGGTGGGAAGATATGGGCAACCAGTGTGGAAGGTAAGGGAACGACTGTTTCTTTTAGTCTTCCATATGTTCAGACGGAAGAGGATGATTGGGCATGACATATGAAAATATAAAATCGATCATCTTAACCATTCTTGTGTTGTTAAGTGTATTTTTAACATGGAGTATTTGGACGTATCAACCAAACTATGAGTCCCTTGACGAAAATAAAATTACGCCGGGTGTCTTAATAAGTTCTCCTAAGGAAGTTAGGCAAATTATAAAGGCCGATCGCGTGTTTTATCATATCGATGATGAACATTATGGAACTGTATATCCAGGAGAAATCGATCGAATTATAAAGGAACTTAGCACTTGGAATTACCGCCATTTTGAACAGGTGACAATCCAAGAAGAAGACTTAACAGATTTTCTCCATGAAAATGGTCGTGCTCAAATCTCGTTTCCAAGCTCCGTTCCAATGGAAATTTATAAAAATATTTTAGGTATACAGGACGAGGATATGTCTGGGATTCACTTCGATCAAATCATCATTGAGATGAAAAATGTGATGAAAGACAGCGGATATGTATATTTCGTCTCATTGGATGAGAAGAAAGTATACCGCTCTCGAGTAAAGTCTTCTTTTGTGACGAACTTTAGCGAGGATTTTTACCAAGAAGCAGATTCTAATCACAACTTTGAAAAATATTCGCTAGAGACGTTAGGCGATACTAAAAAATTATTGGTTCCTACTAATGAGAAGACCCTGTCAGCACATAGTTACTTAATCGAAACGATTAAAGGAACTGAATTCAGAGATGCTCTGTTTAGAAGCCCAAGCTTTGTCCAGCGCAACGGTACAGGTTATGGAGAGGAATTTAAGGATTCAACTACATTGCTAAGCGTTAATTTTGAGACAAATATATTAAGGTATGTCAATCCTACTCAAGAAAAGGATATTTCCGTAAGGGTAAGTACTTTATTGCAGAACAGTATTGATTTCGTCAATGGCCATGGAGGATGGACAGATAATTACTATTTTGTCGATATTGATCAATTGGAGCAGACGGTCTTATTCCGATTGTATGAAGCTTCAGGCTACCCGATTTTCAATAATAGTGGCATGTCAGAAATCCTGCAAATATGGGGACGAACAGCGATTCATAGATACGAGCGGAACAATTTTCAAATGAATCGACGTGTAGAATCAACAGAGAAAAGGCTCGATTCTGGAGTCGATATATTGCAAAAGCTCAAAGAGCGGAAAGATATTGAGCCTGAGTTTATTCAAGATCTTGTCATTGGCTACGAGATGACCAGATCCTCAAGAGATCCAGTGATTCATTTAGAGCCTATTTGGTACTATAAATATCAGGATCAATGGCTGAAAGTAGATAATGGACCTGAGGGAGGGAACGGAAATGGATTGGAGCAAAATTAAAACAATCTTTATTGTCACCTTCCTCATTCTTAATATTTATTTGTTGAACGAATTTTATAAAAAGTATGACTCGAGCCAATATGATTATGTGTCGGAGACTTCCTTTGAGAATAAATTGAAGACGGAAGAAATTGAATATGCTGAGTTGCCGAAGAATGTAAAGAAGAATGCTCTTATTAGCGCAACACCAAAGAAATTTTCTAAAGATGAATTGATGGAATTGACGAATACGATTTTACAAGGACAGTCGATCACGATTAAGAATGAGACGACGATTGAATCGGAATTGAAGGAGCCATTCCCAATTAAAGACGAATTCAATTTAGAAGAACTAGCACCGCTGTTAAAGAACCATGTGTTCCAAGGGGAGCAATATCGTTTTTGGAAAGTCAATGAGGCGGAGCAAACGATTACGTATTATCAGCAAATTGACGGCAAGCAGCTGTATAAGAACGTAAGCGGGGAGTTAACTTTTTATCTGGACAAGGAGAATAGAATTACCGGCTATCGACAAACGTTGCTCGAGGATGTCGAGGAGTTGTCAGAAGAGGAAAACATTCATCAACCAATTAAAGCGATTGAAACGTTGTACGAGAATGGAAGATTGCCATTTGGCAGCAAAATCACGAAGGTTGAGCTCGGTTATTATACGCTGGTACATTTAACGTCGTCACAAGTGTTAACGCCTGTCTGGCGCGTAGTTCTGGATGAAGAGGAAGATGTATTTGTCGATGCGTTTTTTGAAGGAAATATTATTCAATTAGACAATGAAGACCAAAAAATAGTGGAGTGAGGAAAAAATGGGGATGCGGTTTAGTGTACTCGCCAGTGGGAGTACAGGAAATGCGGTTTATGTAGAAACAGAGGAGCATTCCTTCTTAGTAGATGCTGGACTAAGCGGCAAGCAAATGGAAGCATTGTTTGCCCATATTGGCCGTGATATGGACAAGCTTTCAGGTTTGCTTGTTACCCATGAGCATAGTGATCATATTAAAGGGGTAGGAGTAGTAGCACGGAAGTATAAGTTACCCATATATGCCAATGAAAAAACGTGGAATGCAATGAATGGCCTTATTGGTGAGATTCCTACAGAACAAAAGTTTACTTTTGACATGGAATCAGTAAAAAGCTTTGGTTCTCTTGATATTGAATCATTCGGTGTCTCTCATGATGCGGCCGAGCCGATGTTTTATATTTTCCATCATGCAGGGAAAAAGCTTGTCCTTGTGACCGATACAGGCTATGTGAGTGACCGGATGAAAGGAATTATTGCAAATGCCGATATGTTTGTCTTTGAGAGCAATCATGACGTGCAAATGCTGCGGATGGGACGCTATCCATGGAATATTAAACGCAGAATTTTAAGCGATGTCGGCCATGTATCAAACGAGGATGCAGCGATTGCCATGAGCGATGTGATTGGTGATCAAACAAAGAGAATTTATTTGGCCCATTTAAGCTTGGATAACAACATGAAGGACTTAGCAAAAATGTCCGTCACTCAGACATTGCAAAGTCAAGGAATTATTGTTGGAGAGCAAGTTGAATTGTTTGATACAGACCCGAAAATACCGACAGCATTAACGGCCGTCTAAAAAGTGTGGAGCTCTCCACGCTTTTTTTGTTGATTAGCATGCGGTTAGTCTTTTGCCAGCAAACATGCGATTTTGTACGGTCAGTAACAACAGGTTCCCTCCGTTCAGTATGAAGCATGCATTAAATTGCGGCTAATTTATGAACAAATTTAAAAGGGAGAGGAATTTAAATGCTTATGATTAGTTTTTTGTTCTTGTAAGATTATAATTAGGTATATATAGGAAGAATAACTTTTAGCGATCGTTCTTATGAAAGGAATGGTGAAGAATATGGGTTATTACGACCAAGATTATGAAAGTCGTTATAAAAAGCAGAAAGGAAACAAAGGGGGCTACTTTTTAGCGAGTCTATTAGGTGTTGTACTCGGGGGATTACTCGTCATTCTAGCCTTTCCAAAATTGGTGGATTATCATGCTCTCCCTTACGATGTGTCACCATCTCAGCAGACTGGTGGAGAGGAGAAAAGTGCGATTGAAACACAGAATGTTGCTGTGAACGTGGAGAGCGATATTACGAAAGCGGTTGATAAGGCAGCAGATGCGGTAGTCGGAATTTCGAACATCCAGCAAACAAGCTTTTGGCATGGCAATACGTCAGACGGACAAGAAGCCGGAACAGGTTCAGGGGTTATTTACAAAAAGGAAAATGGTAAAGCCTACGTTGTTACAAACCATCATGTCATTGAGGGTGCCTCCTCTTTGGAGATTTCCTTAAATGACGGGACTAAAATCCCGGCAACGCTAAGAGGTAGTGATGTGTGGACCGACTTAGCTGTATTAGAGGTCGATGGCAGCGAGATTGAGACCATTGCCGAGTTCGGTGATTCAGACTCCTTGCGCACAGGTGAGCCTGTTATTGCAATTGGCAATCCGTTAGGTGCCATCTTTTCCGGTTCTGTCACACAAGGAATCATTTCCGGTTTAGAGAGAGCGATTCCCGTTGATATCAATCAGGATGGGATTGTCGACTGGCAGGCAGAAGTATTGCAAACGGATGCTGCGATTAATCCAGGTAACAGCGGTGGCGCTCTTATCAATATCGCCGGTCAAGTCATTGGCATCAATTCAATGAAAATTGCCGAAAGTGCCGTTGAAGGCATTGGTCTAGCGATTCCGATTAATTATGCCATTCCAATCATTGATGATTTAGAGAAACACGGGCAAGTAAATCGGCCATATATGGGGATTGAACTCCAATCCGTCAACGAAATCCCATCTTACTATCAAAAGGAAGCATTAAAGCTCCCGAATGATGTAACAAATGGTGTAGCAGTGATGCGAGTTGAACCAAATTCTCCAGCAGCTCAAGCAGGTTTAAAAGAGCTCGATGTAATCGTCGAAATGGATGGGGAAGAAATTAAGGATACAATCGATTTAAGGAAGCACCTTTATACGCAGAAGAACGTGGGAGATACGTTAGAAATTAAATTTTACCGCGATGGAAAGCTTCAAGAAACGACCATGAAGCTCGCTGGAAACACATTATAATTATCAAGATTGGTTACGATAAAAGCAGGGGCAACCCTGCTTTTTTTCTTGTCAAAGGACGAAGCTTGCTATTGTTAAATCCTTATTATGTATATCAGAGTTGATTTTGGTATAACTGCAAGAAGTGTAAGACCTTCGTTTCCCACGAATTAAGCCCAACAAAGTCTTTTTTAACAAGTGGGGATAAATCGTGATTTTGGTTTTATCAGAAACAAGGGACGAAAAAAATGGTAAAATATTTGTGGATAAATGTTGGATAACAATTTATCCACAATTTAAAATATTATTTTTATTAGAATGGAGAATAAATCCGATGATATATTGCTGTGAAGAACACGTAGAAATCGCGATAGATACGATTGTAGACGACTTTGAGACGTTTCCAATTTTGAATAAAATTGACGATGAAAAGTTATCAACAACCTGTGAATATTGTCAAAAGCATGCTGTATATATGGTGGCGAACGAGTGATCTCATACAAGATGTGGATAGAAAATGTGGATATGTGGATAAACAATGTGGATATCTTGTTCGTAAAGTGAGGATTAGCTGTGAATATCTCAATCATTACCGTAGGAAAACTAAAAGAAAAATATTTAAAGCAAGGAATTGACGAATACTTGAAAAGAATGTCAGCTTACGCAAAGGTTGAAATCATCGAAGTAGCCGATGAAAAAGCGCCAGAAATTTTAAGTGAAAGTGAAATGCTGCAAGTAAAGGAGAAAGAAGGGGAACGCATCCTAGCCAAGCTCCACCCCGATACATACATCATCGCCTTGGCAATTGAAGGAAAGCAAAAATCGTCCGAAGAACTGGCCGACACACTAGACAAACTAGCCACCTACGGCAAAAGCAAAATTGCCTTCGTCATCGGCGGCTCACTCGGCTTGAGCCAGCAGGTATTGCAGCGATCAGACGAAAAACTATCATTCTCAAAAATGACCTTCCCGCACCAATTGATGCGCTTGGTTTTAGTGGAGCAGATCTATCGGGCGTTTCGGATTAATCGGGGGGAACCGTACCACAAATAGTGGTAAAGCGGAGGGTCGAGATAACATTGGAAAATGAAATATTGAAAACCCTATTATAGTATTATGAATAAGTTTACTCAATGTTGTTAACAAAAGGTATATATTTTATTCTTAGTGCTTATTGAGAGACAGGTTAAATAACTTGTCTTTTTTGTTTTACAATTAACAAAAGATTATTTGGTCAATCTTTGTAATAACATGTTTACTATAACCAACATAAATAATTATGAATAACATACCATAATTTTGTAATACTAACTGTAAACTAACATTTTGAGAGGATATTATGTACATAAATAAAAACTTGTCTGTACATGTCAAAGATCGATTAGATTATTGTGATGACTTAGTAATTAGGACATTTCCAGAGTTGAAAATTGAGGTATTATATTTTGGTCATCTAGTAGGGGAAGAAGAGTTGAAAAATAACATTTTACAACCTTTTTCAAATACAAATGAAGAGGAAGTAAAAATTATATTAAGAAGAAAACAATATCAACAAGAAGAAGATATTAATTTAATGGTTAAGGGAGTACTTGAAGGAAAAGCATTAATAATATACCAAAATTCACTTGCGTATGTAGTGGATATTTATGTTCCTAAAACAAGAAGTGTCACTCCAGCAGAAATTGAAACAGTAATTGTAGGATCGAAAGAAGCCTTTATAGAAGATATTGGAACTAACTTGTCTATGATTAGGAGAAGGGTTAAATCAGACTGTTTAAAAGTTCTTAGTTATAACATAGGTACCATCACACAAACGAAAATGTATTTGTTATATATTGAGGGGATCACTTCTCCTATATTAGTTAAAGGATTGCAAGAAAAGATCAAAAACATTGATATAAAAGGAGTTAATGACTTAAATCAAGTGATACAGTATTTAGACAAGAAGCCGTTATCTGTTTTTCCGCAGTATTTTACGACGGAGAGACCAGATGTCTCGGCATCTAAGTTATTTGAGGGTAGAGTTCTTTGTTTAATGGATGGCAGTCCCTACTCATTATCAACCCCAACAAATTTCTTTGAATTCTTTCAATCCCCAGATGATTATAATCAACGGTGGTTACTTGGTACTTTATCTAGGTTATTAAGATTTGCTGCACTATTTATAACATTATTCGCTTCCGCTTTTTATGTAGCAGTGTCAATGTTTCATTATGAGATTATCCCTGTTAAATTACTTCATGAGTATATTCAATCAAGAAGTAAAGTACCATTTAATCCAGTAATTGAGGCATTAATTATTGAATGTATTATTGAATTGTTAAGAGAAGCAGGAGCGAGACTGCCTTCTAAAATTGGACAAACAATTGGCATAGTTGGGGGAATAGTAATTGGTACCGCGGCAGTAGAGGCTGGTTTTACAAGCAGTGTTCTAATTATTGTAGTTTCTATATCTGCCATATCATCTTTTGTAGTACCACATATCATAATGACAGCATCTTTAAGAATTACTCGATTTTTCTTTATTATTCTTTCATCCATTTTTGGTTTTTTTGGGATCATTGTTGGGTTTACTATTATAATGATTCACCTCTGCAGGTTAAAGAATTTAGGGGAGTATTATTTAAAGCCTATTTCCCCAATATTTTTGATGGATATAAAAGATACTATCGTTCGTGCTCCTTATCAGTTTTTTAAGAAATAGGTTAAGGAGGGAGCCTTATATGCAAACGGAAAAATTTAAACCGTTCTATCTCTTTTTTATTACTTATATGACTCAAACGGGTATAGTGCTCTTTATGTTACCTAACATGATAGCCAATTATTTTGGATATAATGGTTGGTTAATGATTATACCCATTTCAGTTTTTGCTATGATTCAAATTGGATTAATTGCTGGAATTTATTATTTTAATAAAGGAAGTTCAATTTTTCAAACAATCGAGACTTCTTTTTCAAAGGTGAATATTATTGCCAAACCTTTGTATCTTTGTTTGAGTATATTTTGGTCCGTTCTTTCCATTACAGTTGCAAAACAATATGTACATGTTATGAAGTTTTTATACTTTCCACAAACAAATATACAATGGTTTGTACTGTTAACATTAATTCTTACGTATTACCTTGTGACAAGTGGAATCGTAACAATTGCTCACGTCTCTACATTGTTTTTCTTCTTATCAGCACCAATGATATTCCTTTTAATTTATTTTGTTCCCGATTTCTCTTTTTTGCAATTTTCTACCTTTGTTTTTAATGAACATAATGACTTTTATGGAGGCATGATAGAGTTATATACAGCATTTCTAGGGTTTGAAGTAACACTATTCCTGTTTCCTTACATAAAAAAAGAGAAAAAGGTTTTTAAATACGTGTTTTTGGGGCACCTGTATACGACATTACTATATTTGAGTGTAACAATTTTTTGTTACGGGTTTAATAGTTTCCAACAATTAAATTATCAAGTTTATCCCGTAATAAATTTATTGCAGTATATAGAATTTGACTTTATTGAACGATTGGACTCCGTATTTTTTATATTATTTTATTTGAAGTTATTAATTACTATAACGATGTATATATGGATTAGTTTAGTTACGTTTAAAAGAGTTGTTAAGTGGAGTGTTCAACGTAGTGCTTTTGTATTATTGGTAGTTGGATATTTAGTGACATTACCATTTGTCACCAAAAATGAACTTACTTCTTTGTTATCTTTATTAGCAAAAGTTCAAATACTAATATCCATTTTCTTACCACTGTTAGTATTGACAATTATATTTTTAAAAAGAAGGAGAAAACATGTCTAGAATCTTACTAATTATTCTAATATTGTTGGTACTACCGGGGTGTAGGGACCAAAAAATTGTAGAAGAGTTAGGGTTTATTCATACAATAGGTTATGAGTTAATTGAAGAAGGAGAAAATTCAGGGAAACTTGAAGTGACAATATCTCTACCAGTAGCAGAAACCTTAAAACAACAGACAATCACTACGGTGGTTGAAACTTCGAAGGAATCAAGAATATTTTTAAGTAAAAAAACAGATAAAAATTTAGTTTCCGGGCAAGTTCGAAGTATTTTAATTGGAGAGAAACTAGCAGAAAAGGGAGTATGGGATTTAATTGACACATTTTATCGAGACCCTGTTTCAAGACCTACAGTAAAACTGTCAATAGTAAAAAGCAATCCAAAACAATTATTATCAAAGGACTATCCAGAATATAAAATGGTTGACACTGTAATCGAAAATCTTCTAAAAAAAGAAGCAAGGTTAAATACAATTCCTGAAATGGATATACATAAATTTGCAAAAGATTACCTAGACGATGCTATTGATCCTATTGCTCCTATTATTTTACAATCGGAAGACGGAATAATGTCGGACGGAATCGGGTTATTTAGTGGTGACCAGTTAAAAACAACCATACCAGCCATACAAGCAAGAATCTTTTTTTTACTAACTGGAGAGTTTAAAGAAGGTGATTTATTAATTAAAAACGAAGAAGAAAAAGTATTATTTAGTTTTTTAACGAATAAAAGAAGTATAGATGTTACACTAGGAGATAAAGAAGAAATAGATGCGAAGTTGTCAATTGATTTTAAAGGCTTCTTACTGGAATACCAAGGAAATAAAGACATCACTAATGAAAAAGAAATAGAAGCATTAGAGAATTACATTCAAGAAAATATTGAAAATCAAATACGAGATATATTGGAAACTATGAAGGAACATCAAATAGATAACCTCGGTTTAGGAAAGTATTTAAAACAAAAAATGGATTATCAAACATGGAAAAACTTGGACTGGCCCAAGACAATTGACAGGGTGAATGTTACCCCTAGTGTTACCGTTAAAATAATTGATACCGGGATGGTTAAATAAAAAAACTTGCTAAGTATTTATCATGGCTTGAATGAATAGTATTTAAGTACGACTTAGTTTATGCAAAGGAGGGCATCATGGCTGTAATAAAGGCAAGTTATAATGATAAAAGACTTCTAGCAAGACTTATCCGTGCGGAAGCAGAAGGTGAAGGGGAGCAAGGAATGTTATTAGTCGCCAATGTTTGTGTAAATAGAGTACGAGTAAGGTGTTTAGATTTTGTTGATATTAATTCTGTAGAACGAATGGTTTGGCAGTCCCCAGGAGGATTTGAAGCCGTACACCATCCATACTTTTATCAAAGGGCAAGAGAAAAAGAAATCAGATTAGCAGAACGAATAATTAATGGTGAAAGGCATCATCCAGCAGAACGAGCACTATGGTTTTTTAGACCGAATGGCACTTGCCCTGCCCAGTGGTGGAATCAGTGGAATAGTGGCCGATATAAACTTCATTGCTTCTACTCACCTGTTGAATCCGAATGTCCAGATGTATATAGGGTTTATTGAATATAACTCAACTTTCGCACCTTGAAAATCGACCTTGTTTTAGGTCTATTAAAGCTTTAAGAACAATCAACTTTGTTCCTTGACTATTGCCTTTAAACAAGAAAAGGCACCTGCTTCTTTGGTATAGTGGAA
>NZ_JARGEJ010000570.1:0-306 GCF_029211245.1 Robertmurraya sp. DFI.2.37
CGGGACGACGCCATCACTCTCCCCTTGAGCAATCAAAGTCGGGATGGTCACCCGATTGATCAAAGGTTTGATTGTAGCGACAAGCTTTCTAAATTGGAGGGTAGCGGCAATAGGCGTTTCCTTTTATTTTCTAGAATACCTAATGAATAGCTCATTCTCCTTTAAGCGCCCCTTTAATGTATCCTTTACCATTTCAGATACATCCACAAGCAATTGCTTTGGATTTACATAATAGGCAGCTGCACTAAATAGAATTAATTTCTCAATAGGATAATGAACCGCTAAATAACTGGCAATTAAGCCTCC
>NZ_JARGEJ010000571.1:0-306 GCF_029211245.1 Robertmurraya sp. DFI.2.37
TTCAGCCTTGCAGCGTTCATATTCCTTTTCTGCCTGTATTTCTTCTTCGTCCGTATGCTCCCGAAAACCAATGAAATCATATCTGTGGTATGCGTCATTCAAAGGCTCGTGCAACTTGGTGGTAATCTCCAACTGGTCTTTAATTGCAGAATTATGCCTGTCTGCGTAGTGAAAACACACACGCTTTATGACGTCATCATTCAGCGGTTTTGTTTCATAAGCCCGTATATTTTTTTCTATTTCGATTTTCAGACTATTGAGAATCAATGTGTATTGTTCTTTCTGCTTGTCAAGTACCAGTTCAAG
>NZ_JARGEJ010000572.1:0-306 GCF_029211245.1 Robertmurraya sp. DFI.2.37
AACTCTGCTAACATCGAGACTTGAATAAATGGTTGATCAGCTAAAAGAAGCATGGCTGCGTCTGCATACATTTTTTGAACTTCTCGAATACCTGTTTTTATAGAGGAAGACATGCCTTGCTTCGATTCTTTACATATTACGACAGTGAGTTTTTCTCGAGCATAGGCTCCCCAATCAATCGAAGCATTCTCACTCGTGACAACAATGATGTGGGAAATAGTTGTTTGTGAATAGAACTTTCCAGATGAAAGATACTAAGTTCAAACATGGCAAGATTTCACATCCGTTGAAGTCATGCTAGTGCTA
>NZ_JARGEJ010000573.1:0-306 GCF_029211245.1 Robertmurraya sp. DFI.2.37
GATTTGGATCCGTATTTTCCCGGACAAACCTATTACTCGCAAGCCTGCTGATGTGCGTATGGGTAAAGGTAAAGGTGCTCCTGAAGGTTTCGTTGCTCCGGTTACTCCGGGTCGTATTATCATCGAGGCAGAAGGTGTTCCTTATGAAGTAGCTAAAGAAGCTTTGCGTCTTGCAGCACAGAAGCTTCCTGTTACTACTAAGTTTATAGTTAGACGTGATTACGATGCTCAAAATCAAAATGCTTAATTTATTATGAAGATTGCAGAAATTAGAGAAATAGCTACCAATGAATTGGCAGAAAGAAT
>NZ_JARGEJ010000574.1:0-306 GCF_029211245.1 Robertmurraya sp. DFI.2.37
CTTCTGCATTGGATAATGAGACTGAACGGGCTGTCAATGAAATGCTTCTCGGTCTGATGAAGGAGTGTAGGGGGCTGACTGTTCTTACGATAGCCCATCGGGAAAGCTCGTTGGCATATTGTCATCGTGTAATCAGATTAAATGGAAAAGACAATGGATCGAATTTATAAAATAGGTGGCCACTGCTTCGCGCTGCCGGACGAAAGGTTGATGGAGGCGGTGGATGGTATCAGCGGTTTCAAGCCTTTTAGTTGGCAACCGGATCTGGTTTCGGCAAAAGATGTATATGAGGGCGCTTGGTTGCCG
>NZ_JARGEJ010000575.1:0-306 GCF_029211245.1 Robertmurraya sp. DFI.2.37
GGAGGGCGTCGAGCTCGTTGCGTTCGAGGAGTGCCTCGACGTAAACGGTAACGTAGTCGCGGTCCATCAGGACATCGACGACGATGGCCAGACCGTCGTGGTCGACAACCCTGATACCCCTGAGGTCCCTGACGAGCCCGGCAAGGCCCTCGACAAGACCGGCGTCGACTTGACTCCGATTGCCGCGATTGTCGTCATCTCGTTCCTCGCGGGCTCGGGATGCCTGGCCTACGGCCTACGCAAGCGACGTTTGGCTGCAGCAGCTGACGCGAATTCCGAAGACTGCGACAGCGGGTCGGACGAAAG
>NZ_JARGEJ010000576.1:0-306 GCF_029211245.1 Robertmurraya sp. DFI.2.37
CCGAATAGGACGATTAACCCCGAAACAGGTTGATTTTAGAGTGATTGCTGCTACAAATCGAATTTTAGAAAAGATGGTTGCTGAAGGTGCTTTTCGCTCAGATCTATATTATCGCTTAAACGTGTTCTCCGTAAACATTCCGCCATTACGGGAAAGGAAAGAGGATATACCGTTGCTTGTTTATGATTTTCTTGAGGAATTCTACTATAAATATCAAAAACAGGACTATACGATTGGGCAGAATGCTTTGGCGGTATTGCTTGACTATGATTGGCCAGGCAATATTCGTGAGCTGCGAAATTTAAT
>NZ_JARGEJ010000577.1:0-306 GCF_029211245.1 Robertmurraya sp. DFI.2.37
GGTACCTAGACGGTACCTAACCAGAAAGCCACGGCTAACTACGAGCCAGCAGCCGCGGTAATACGTAGGTGGCAAGCGTTGTCCGGAATTATTGGGCGTAAAGCGCGCGCAGGCGGTTCCTTAAGTCTGATGTGAAAGCCCACGGCTCAACCGTGGAGGGTCATTGGAAACTGGGGAACTTGAGTGCAGAAGAGTAGAGCGGAATTGCACGTGTAGCGGTGAAATGCGTAGAGATGTGGAGGAACACCAGTGGCGAAGGCGGCTCTTTGGTCTGTAACTGACGCTGAGGCGCGAAAGCGTGGGGAG
>NZ_JARGEJ010000578.1:0-306 GCF_029211245.1 Robertmurraya sp. DFI.2.37
TTTTAAAAGAGAGTTGTCAACACTTTCTCTTGATTAGTTTTTAAGAATATTTCTAGTATGCCACAGCAGGAAAAGTTTAATCAGAGAGAGAACCTACTCCAACTAAAAATGCATAAGAATTAAAAATAGAAAAAAGAGAATGAGAAGGAACTCTCATTCTCTTTTTGAAACTCGTCATGTCTATCCTCTTTTATGCTAACTTTACTTATTTACCTCTCTATTTCCCATATACGGACGTAACACTTCAGGGATCACTACACTGCCATCAGCTTGGTGTTAATTTTCAAGAATTGCCGCTACAGTTCT
>NZ_JARGEJ010000579.1:0-306 GCF_029211245.1 Robertmurraya sp. DFI.2.37
GGAAGAAGTTGCATCAAGCTCGGATGAACTTTCAAAACTAGCAGAAGTACTGAATGCATTAATAAGAAGATTTCGAACGTAATTAACTTGAGGGTAGTAAAGATATATAGTACTTTACTACCCTTTCCGCGGTAATACGGTAATAGAGTATATGAATCTTGAAATTTATACTACAATAAAATGATGATAAAGGGAGTGTAATTATGAACTATTTTCCTTAATCTCCATTAGCTTATTAGGAGTGTGTGGTCATGACCGTAACTATTGTAAAAAAACCTTCTTTAAATACAGATTTACTTATTTACA
>NZ_JARGEJ010000058.1:0-25051 GCF_029211245.1 Robertmurraya sp. DFI.2.37
TTCGTGTGAAAAATGCGGAGGAGAAATGTATCCCGAGTATTACAAAGGAGTACACGGTATAGAGTATAAAATTTCGGATATTCGCTAGACAAAAAGGGACCGGGCGGTTTTTGCCCGGTTTTTCTTAGGCTTTATTAGTGTTGATTTCTCGCTTATTTCATTTAAACCTTGATCCTATACGAAATGAGCCAAAAATCGTTATATCAGTAATATGGTTTAATAAAGCCTTTTAATACTAAATACGTTTACTTGTCAAACTAAGAAAGTGCTGTGTCAAAAGGACGTTAGAAAAGACTTTTTGATATCAGCTTTTTCTCTTGTGGAGGTTTTGGTATTTTTGATTATTTGATAGTGGATAAAAGGGAGAATTTTCCTTTTTTGTGGATGTGATTGCTAGTTTGAAACCCAGGTTCTTGATTCCTGAATACCACTTGAAATTTGCTTTCGGTTCGACGAGAAGTGTAAATCTGATTACAGTACGCGTAAAGGATCACTTTTAACATTTTAAGGTGATAGGATGGACGCTCACCACGTTTGTGTAGAGAAAGTAGAGTTGGATTCATTCTTTCTCCTGCTAAATCAGCCATTCGGCTTAGGTGTGTCTGGAATGAGGACTTCACGGCAAAAACTAGTTGGCCAGTTGCGGATGATTCTTGTATATAAGAAAATCGCCTTTTATGGTTAGTAGGTTGAGGTGACTTAATTTATGCCAAAAATTTATGTGTATCCTTTGGAACGGAAGGCGACGACTCCTGGGAAGGGCACTGAAAAGCGGATCGGCCTCGCCCGCGGAAAGCACCGCCTTCCGTGCTGAGAATAGAGGGAATAAAAAAGAGGTTCCCCAAAAGCTAAGCTTTTGGAAGCTGCCTCCCCAGTACCATACTATCTAAAATTTCATTGAGATTTATAAAGGATCAAACTTCTTCGACTTTTTCCATCCAATTCTTACCTTCCACCCTTCTTGAAACCAGCATGGCAGAAGCGTTATCTCCTGTTACGTTTAAGGCAGTTGCCGGTGCATCGATGATGGTGCTAATGGCGGCAATAATCGGTAGTGCCTCCATTGGAAAACCATACAAGCTGATGATTAACATCTCAGCGATCATCCCGCCGCTTGGAATAGCTCCCATTACCGTTCCTCCAAGAACCGCGATTAACATCGCGAGTCCAATTGTCCCAAAACCAGAGAAATCCATATTGAAGACGCTGAATAGGACAGCGATTTTTAAGATGACACCTAAGACAGAACCATCTTTATGCATGGAAGCTCCAAGTGGAATAACGGTTTCTCGTATATCCTTTGGAATTTTCATCTTCTCTGTTGCTTCAAGATTTACAGGAAGAGACGCCATACTGCTACAGGTTGCTAAGGAAGTAATGGTTGGAGAGAGCGTATTTCTCCAAAATAATTTAATTCCTTTTTTTCCACCTGATAGAAATGCATAACTAGTATAAGCGATTACAAAAAATACTGCTGCCACGACAAAATACAAAATAGCTGTTTTCATGTATGTATCAAGCAAATCTGTCCCAAATGTTCCTACTAAATAAGCGAAATAGGATCCTAATCCAATCGGGGCGTAATACATAACTAAATTGACCATTTTTGTTAAGACGAGTGTTCCGGCATTCATCAAATTTGCAAGGGGTTTTGCTTTTTCTCCCACTGTCGTTATAGCAAAACCAAGCAGTAATGAGAAGAATATAAGAGCTAGCATATGTTCCCTACTAAATAATTGGATGAAGCTGTCGGTTGTAAAAATTCCTACAAGTTGTTCTCCTGCTGAGATAGATTCGATAGACTCTGGTTTAGTTAATTCAACGTTCATATCTGTTGCACCTGGGAACATTTTTACTGCTCCAACCATCACTAAGGCTGCAATTAGACCTGTCCCTAAAAAAACTATAAATGTAGATGACATGACTTTTTTTAAATCGTTGCCCACTTCCCATATTTGCAATGGCCGATGTAGTTGCAAAAAAGACTAAAGGCACTACAAGTGTAAACATCAAATTTAGAAAGATATCACCTAAAGGTTTGATAACTTCTGCCTGTGTACCCATGCTGATTCCTAATATGCTTCCGATAATGACCGAACTCAGTAGTATAATTGGGAAGCGGTAGTTTTTCAATATGGCTTTCATGATTTCCTTCCTCCCTGACTATCATAGCTCTCTAATGGTACCATACTTCAATGGTATTTTTGCTCAATTCATGCTGTGAAATGAATCTTAATTTTAACCTCTAGATGCTAAATGGGTTAAAGTATGGTATATTTTTTACGGGTAAAAATAGAACCAAAACGTTTTTAAACTAAATATGGAGTGGTTAATAGATGTTACATCAGTTTTCTAGAAATGAACTTGCCATTGGAACAGAAGGATTAGAAATTATGAAAAAGAGTACAGTGGCAGTATTGGGAATTGGCGGAGTAGGTTCCTTTGCCGCTGAAGCATTGGCTCGTTCTGGAGTGGGACGTCTTATTTTAATTGATAAAGATGATGTTGATATTACGAATGTCAATCGACAAATCATCGCCCTTCTTTCTACAGTTGGAAAACCGAAAGCGGATTTAATGAAAGAAAGAATTAAAGACATTAATCCTGAGTGTGAGGTTATTGCTTTAAAAATGTTCTATACGGAAGAAACGTATGAGCAAATATTTGAGTATGGACTTGATTTTGTTGTCGATGCTTCTGACACGATTGTTTATAAAATTCACTTAATGAAGGAATGTTTAATGAGAAATATTCCGATTATTTCAAGCATGGGTGCTGCGAATAAGATGGATCCGACTCGTTTTCAAATTGCTGATATTTCGAAAACGCACACCGACCCCATTGCTAAAGTCATCCGTACAAAATTACGAAAAGAAGGGATTCGAAAAGGAATTCCAGTTGTGTTTTCAGATGAGAGCCCTGTCGTTATTCGTGAGGATGTGAGGAAGGTTGTTGGTAAAGAGGATGCTCCAATTAGAAAAGCGAAAATGCCACCAGCATCGAATGCCTTTGTACCGTCTGTATCGGGATTAATTATGGCGAGCTATGTCGTTAGAGAATTATTAAAAGATATTAAAATTCAGCGAGTAAAGGATGAAAATTAGTCTAAAGTGGACAAAGCGAGAGTACATAGGGTTTGCAAATATTATTACTAGCATGGCATGAAGCTGTCTAGAGCCTTATTGCCAAATATTCTTAGCTAAAGCAAGTGGAGAAAATGTCCTCATTTTTCCCCACTTGCTTTTCTTTGTTGTATTAAAGTAATTGTTTAATGAAGGCAGACCCTCTGAGAAAGTTTGTATGAAAGAATAGGGTGATTCGTACTGTCCACTGAAGAAGCGGAAGACAGATACTAGTGAAATTTGCCCTCACAGCCTCGTTTGGACCATAAAAAAACGTCATCCCCTCGTTAATGAACAATATGCTCTCCTAAAAGAGATTCAGTTTCGCTTAAAATTCTAGCAATTGTTTCGTATTGCCGCGTCAGCTTCTGATTTTGTTCTTTTTTCTCGTTATATAATTTTTTTAAAGCCGCCGCCTTGTTTTTTAGAGCAACTTGTTCTGCTTTTAGTTTTTTATGTTCCTCAGTGAGCGCTGCATGTGATTCTTCCTGTGCTAAAGCTTGTAAAAATTGAACAACGGTATCCAATGTTAAAGGGTCTGACGCTGGAGGGGCACTTTTTTCAGGTGCGGGAAGTTGGAGTTGCGCTGTTGGAGTGGAGGAAGTCTTTTCCTCCTTACATAAAACATGATTCCAGCGGTGACTGCAGGCCGCAGGTGTTCTTCCTAAGAGGGATGCAGCTTTTTTAAAAGCAGCCGTTTTGGTGGCTCCTAATTGCACATGTTCAAGTACAATTTTTTTTAATAGATGATGGTCTTCGTCTGTCCATTTTTCCCTTTTGTTCTTCATATCTTCACTCCTTAACGGATGTTGTTTATTCTTATCGTCACCGAAAGAAATCGAATCTATGTAAAGTGTCGTAATTTCTTAACATTGAAAAATAAAGTAAATTTATGTTGCTTTATTAAAAGTATCAGTGTATTATTTAACTAGAACACTAAGTCACAAGGAGGGAGTTATTATGTCAGCATTTAAAGGTTTGTATTTAAAGGATTTAAAAATATCGAAAGGCAATTTTCTAATTGGAATGGGTCTTTTGTTTTTAATTGTGGTATTTGCTTATGGGTTAAGGGGATATTTTGGGGAACCACTTGTACCGCTCATATTCTTTTTTGCCATATTGGTTCTGCATGTCTTATATCTACCTGTAATATTATTTATTTCATTGCAATTAGAGGGGCAAAGTCAATTATGGCTTCACAACCCAAACGGTGGAATAAAGCTTTTCTTATCTAAATTGGGAGCGGCCTTGACATATTACTCCGCTTCACTGCTAGCGACCTTTCTATTGTTGCAATTTGCTATTTCAACGACGGAGATTTCCGAAGACCTGTACGGTATGAATGAGGTGTTAAATAATCATCTCTTGCTTGTTATTGGTGGCGTTACATTAACTGGAATTTATATTAGCGTTTGGTTGCTATTTTACTGGACACTCTATCATTCTTTAAAGGGGATCCCATTTCTAAGTAGAATTCGCTGGCTTGTTTTACTAGTCGTATGGATTGTAATTAGTACGGTTAGCAATTATCTGGCAGAAACGAAAGTGTTCGAGGTCATTCAAGAAAAAGGGACAGTGCAACTTAATATTTTTAGTTCACAATTCGTTGATATGACAGGGACGGTTGGTCAGATTAATTTAGTTTCCATTGCTCTACATGTTGTTACGGCGATCGCAGTATTTCTAATATCTGTTTTGTTATTAGAAAGGAAAGTGGAGGTGTAGCAGAATGGAAGATTTTCAAGCATCTAAACCTATTTATATGCAAATTGTTGATAAAATTAGTCACCAAATTGTTCGGGGAGATATCAAGCCGGGTGAAAAGCTTCCATCAGTCAGAGAAATGGCAATTAAAACTGGTGTGAACCCAAATACCATTCAGAGAACGTATAGTGAAATGGAGAGGATGGAAATCGTGGAATCGAGGAGAGGACAAGGAACATTCGTCACGGAAGTTAATGAAGTTATTGTCGATTTAAAAGAGAAGTTGCAAACCGATATGATAGCTGCTTTTGTTCACAATATGAAAGAATTAGGGTTCACACAGGAAGAAATGCTGAAGGGCTTGCAAAATTATATTGATAGGGAGGGTGGAAAATGATAAAGGTTGAGGAAGTGTCAAAAAAGTACGCTGGTGAAGCGGCTGTAGAAAGTATCTCCTTTTCACTGGAAAAAGGAAAGATTTATGGGTTTATAGGGCCGAACGGTAGTGGCAAATCAACAACATTAAAAATGATAGCAGGTCTTGTTTTTCCTGCAAGTGGTTCCATTACAGTAAATGGAAAAAAGGTAGAACGAAAAATTGCGAAAGACGTCGCCTATTTATCAGAGCTTGATTTTTTCTATCCATCCTTTACTGTAAAAGATATGATCGCATTCTCAGCTTCCCAATTCCCTGATTTTAATATGGATAGGGCCAATGAGCTATTGGCTTTTATGAAGCTGGACCCAAAGAAAAAGCTAAAGCAGCTCTCAAAGGGAAATCGTGGGAGAGTGAAGCTTGTTCTCACTTTAGCTCGCACCGCCCCTGTTCTTTTATTGGATGAACCGTTTTCAGGTCTTGATCCAATGGTCAGAGAATCGATTGTTAAAGGGTTATTGTCCTATATCGATTTTAACAAGCAAACGGTTATTATTGCGACACATGAAATCGATGAAATTGAGATGCTTCTCGATGAGGTGATTGCCATTCAAAACGGTCAAATCGTTGCTATAGAAAATGTGGAAGAGCTGCGAGAATCAAAAGGGCTGTCTGTGTTAGAGTGGATGAAAAAAATTTTTGCTTAAAAGGAGCTAACAATGGAAGCGGTAATTGAAATTCAAAATGTGACAAAACAAATTAAAGGTAGGAAAATTATCGACCAAATCAGCTTTGAGGTCAATCGAGGAGAGGTTTTTGGCTTTCTTGGCCCAAATGGTGCGGGTAAAACGACAACGATTCGGATGATCGTTGGGTTGATTGGAATTACTGAAGGAGATATCAAAATTGCAGGACACAGTATTCGGACCGATTTTGAAAAAGCAGTAAGTCATGTAGGAGCAATTGTAGAAAACCCGGAAATGTATAAATTTATGAGTGGCTATGATAATCTTCTCCATTTTGCCAGGATGTCTGCAAAGGTTACAAAGGAAAAAATTGATGAGGTTGTAGAATTAGTTGGCTTAACGGATAGAATTAAAGACAAGGTTAAAACTTATTCTCTCGGGATGAGACAGCGTCTTGGTTTAGCACAATGCTTGCTCCATGATCCAGACGTGTTAATCTTGGATGAACCGACAAATGGACTCGATCCTGCTGGAATTAGAGAAATTAGAGATCATATCAGGATGCTTGCACGGGAAAGAAATATGGCTGTCATCGTATCCAGTCACTTATTATCGGAAATGGAGATGATGTGTGATCGAATCGGGATTATCCAGCAAGGTAAGTTAGTGGATGTCCAATTTGTTCATGATTTCATTAATGGGGCCGAAAAAGTATATCAATTTGAACTTATTGAAAAGGAGAAAGCAAAAGAGCTTCTTAAACAATCACATCCTCAGCTCTCAGTTGAGATAACATCTGTGGGAGTGACTATGGCGATGACAAGAGAGGAAATTCCAGCTGTTGTGAAGATTTTTGTCAGTGAAGATATTTCGTTATACGGAATAGAAGAAGTGACAAAATCTTTAGAGGAGCGATTCCTAGAGATTACAAAAGAAAAAGAAGGTGTGGCCCATGTATAAATTAGTTCAAAATGAATTGTTAAAGATATTCAAGCGATCTGGAACATATGTAATGATAGGGTTACTTATCTTAATTGTGACGGTTGTAGGAGCCTTTGTAAAATATCAGGAAAGTGGTGGGACAGTTCCAGATAATTCTGAATGGAAGCAAGGCTTGCAGTTGGAAAACACAAACTTGCAAAGGCAGGTTGAAGAGCTAGAAGGTCAGGTTCCAGAATCACAAATTACTTATTTTAAGCGGCAAATAGCGATTAATGAATATCGTATTGAACATGGGCTGTCTCCAAACAGCGCGTATTCTGTTTGGGAATTTGTCAGCGATAATGTATCGATTATCGAGTTAGCAGGAATGTTTACAATTATCATTGCGGCGGGAATCGTCGCCAGTGAATTCAACTGGGGTACGATAAAGCTTTTGCTTATCCGACCTGTAAGCAGGTCAAGAATTTTAGTGGCCAAGTATTTAACTGTTCTCATTTTTGCTCTATCTGTTGTTGCTTTATGTTTTAGTTACTCAACTTTACTTGGTTTTATTTTATTTGGGGGACCTGAGCATGCTAGTCCGTATTTAAACTATCATCAAGGAACAGTAACTGAACAAAGTATGTTCATGCATTTATTAAATTCCTACGGTTTAAACTCTGTTAATATGCTCATGCTTGCAACGATGGCATTTATGATTTCAGCCGTTTTTAGAAGCAGCTCATTGGCGATTGGAATTTCACTTTTCCTTATGTTTACTGGAGCACAGCTTACAAGCTTAGTTGCAATGAAATACGACTGGGCGAAATATATTTTATTTGCTAATACTGACTTAACGCAATATTTTGATGGTTATCCACTAGTGGAAGGAATGACATTGCCGTTTTCGATTATCGTTCTTGTAGTTTATTTTATCCTATTTCAATTACTTGCCCATCTTGTTTTTAAAAAGCGCGATGTCGCAGCATAGTTAAACCAAAAAACCGCACAATGCGGTTTTTTGGTTTTTAAAGTGAATCAAGTCTAAGAAGCAGCTAAAACCTAACGAACATTGGATTTATTCTTACAACTCACTACGATTAAGTAAACTGGAGTCGGTAGCAGCGCAGGCTTCCAAGGGTTCCTTTATCGTTTGCACGGAGCTTGAGCACTAAGGAAAGCATGTTAGAATAAGCATTGCAGGGGTAATTTGAACTTTAATAATTTTGAAAGCGCTCTTGGCTCATCCCTTTTTTAATAGGTTTTCATAGACATTTGCTAAAGCTTGTTCAAACTTCCCTGTTCGTTTTGGTTCATAATAGATTTTATTTTTAATACGATCAGGCAAATATTGTTGTTTGACCCAGCCATTTTCATAATCATGAGGATACAAATATTCTAGGCCCCGACCTAGTTCTGCTGCTCCTTTGTAATGGGCGTCCTTTAAATGATCGGGAACTTCCCCGCTGATTCCTTTGCGTAAATCGGATATCGCCTGATCAATGGCGATGATTGCTGAATTTGATTTAGGTGATAAACAAAGTTCAATTACCGCGTTGGCTAAGGGGATTCGTGCTTCAGGGAATCCAACTCGCTCTGCTGTTTCAATTGCAGCAAGGGTTCTCGCCCCTGCTTGGGGACTGGCAAGGCCAATATCCTCATACGCAATAACAAGCAGCCTCCTGCTGATGCTTTGTAAATCACCAGCTTCAATGAGGCGGGCTAAGTAATGGAGGGCAGCGTTGACATCACTGCCGCGAATAGACTTTTGAAAGGCGGAGAGCACGTCGTAGTGTCCATCGCCGTCTTTATCATGGGTGAAGCTTTTCTTTTGCATACATTCCTCTGCGACAGCAAGGTCAATATAGATCGTTCCGTTCTTATCCTTTTCTGTTGAAACAACGGCAAGTTCAAGTGCATTTAAGGAACTGCGAACGTCGCCATTCGAAGCTGTTGCGAGATGGAGCAGTGCTTCCTCAGAAATATCGATCAGGTAGTGACCAAGTCCTCTTTCCTGATCTGCTATTGCCCGCTTCAATGCTGCAACAATTTCTCCACTTTCTAACGGCTTCAGTTCAAAAATTTGACAGCGGCTGCGAATCGCCGGATTAATGGCATGGTATGGATTGCTTGTCGTTGCTCCAATTAAAACAATCGAACCATTTTCAAGATGGGGGAGAAGGAAATCCTGCTTTCCTTTATCAAGTCGATGAACTTCATCTAAAAGCAAAATAACCTTACCAGACATTTTCGCTTCGGCTGCAACAATTTCTAAGTCTTTTTTATTATTGGTCACCGCATTTAGCATGCGAAAAGCAAATTGAGTACTCCCTGCAATCGCACTGGCGATAGAAGTTTTTCCAATTCCCGGCGGTCCATAGAGGATCATTGAGGAAAGTTGTTTCGCTTTAACCATGCGGTGAATGATCTTTCCTTCTCCAACGAGATGTTTCTGGCCGATGATTTCATCGATTGTTCTCGGTCTCATACGAAAGGCAAGGGGCTTTACATTCATTCCAATCTCTCCATTTTCTCAAAGTGGTTTATTTCTTTAACCATAACATGTGGAACATACATTTGCATACTGATGAGGGAGGATGGGGTAAAAAGATTTTTGGTTCTTTTTGTGCTAAACCTTGATTTCACACGCCGTAATGAAAAGGGGTTCTGCATATGAAACGATGGTAGCAGGAGAACTTTCTTCCACTTGCCATGATGTCAGAGCTTAAAGGAGTTAAAAATCTAGCTTGTCTTATCCGCATGACTCATGAAGTTGTGCTATAATGGCTATTGCCTATCAAATTAATCAGGTTTTTGGTAATATTTATATGAAAGATAGCATGGGTCCTTCGGTAAACGAATCATCTGTGTTGAAGAATGGGGATAACAGCGATGAGAAATCGAAGAAAAGGGCAAGTGGGTCCAAGATTTGCTATATATATTTTAGGATTATTAATTATGTCTTTAGGTCTTGTATTATTGATTAAAGCAGACTTAGGAGCCACACCTTGGGATGTACTGCACGTAGGGTTATACTATCAATTAGGCTTAACAATTGGTAGCTGGTCAGTGATTGTCGGCATGTTTATTTTACTAGCCGCTGCTATTATATCAAAGGAATTTCCACAAGTTGGAGCTTTCTTAAATATGATTCTTGTTGGTCTCTTTATTGATATGTATTTTCTCCTTCCATTTTTACATACACCAGAGGGACTGATGGGCAAACTGCTCATGTTTACGATTGGTTTACTACTTAATGGATATGGAATGGGACTTTACATTTCAGCGCAATTTGGTGCAGGCCCTCGAGATAGTCTCATGATTGCTTTGACATCAAAAACGGGCTGGAAAGTGCGCAATGTAAGAGGTGTGATGGAAATTTTAGTCCTCCTTGTCGGTTGGTGGCTCGGCGGACCAATCTTTTGGGGCACGATCGTCATCGGCTTATTGATTGGACCGTTGGCAGGCATTTGTCTGCCTCAATGCCACAAATTGACAGAATACTGGCTGTCCTCTTTAAAAGAAAAGAAGATGATGGTAGAACATTCAAAAACTGAATCAAAACGAGGTGCGAGTTTATGAAAATTTCAACAAAAGGACGCTACGGGTTGACGATCATGATCGAATTAGCTAAAAAGCACGGAGATGGACCAATCTCCTTAAAAGCGATTGCCCAAGCCAATGATTTGTCAGAACATTATTTAGAGCAATTAATTGCCCCTTTAAGAAATGCAGGCTTAGTTAAAAGCATTCGAGGTGCGTACGGTGGCTATGTATTAGCAGATGAACCGTCGAAAATTACTTCTGGGGATATTATTCGTGTATTAGAGGGGCCGATTACTCCGGTTGAAGGCATTGAGGATGAAGAACCGGCGAAACGGGAGTTATGGATACGGATTCGCGATGCAGTGAAGGACGTTTTAGAGAACACAACGTTAGAGGATTTAGCGAATCATACAGATGATGGAGAGTCTGACGCATATATGTTTTATATTTAAGGCCTTGTTAAATAATATTGGTGAACAAATAATATGTCCTCATTTCGAGTGAGACCAAGGTTTTACACGCCTTTTTAGTACTTGAAAGGTCAGAGAAAATAGAGCCAAACATCAACATATAACAAAGCCATTTGTTAAAATGGGAATAATAAGCTTAAGAGCTATGTTAGTAGGTGAACGAGATTGGAACGGATTTATGTAGATCATGCTGCCACTGCTCCGATGCATCCGCAGGTGATTGAAGTGATGATAAAAGTGATGAGTCAGCAATACGGAAACCCATCAAGCATCCATGCTTATGGCCGTGAAGCTAGACATATTGTTGATGAGGCAAGAGCTCAGCTGGCCAAAAGTATAAACGCCCATCCGAATGAAATCATCATGACGAGCGGTGGAACGGAAGCAGATAATTATGCTTTGATCGGCGTTGCTGAAGCGAATAAAGACAAAGGAAACCACATTATCACGACGCAAATTGAACATCATGCTGTTTTGCATACTTGTCAGCAGCTGGAGAAAAAAGGCTTTGAAGTAACATATTTGCCTGTTGATTCTACAGGAGCGATTTCAATTGCTGAATTAAAAAAAGCTTTGCGCGAAGATACGATTCTTGTTTCGATTATGTATGGAAATAACGAGGTCGGAACTTTGCAGCCGATAAAAGAAATTGGCGCGCTGCTATCTAGCCACGGGACCCTGTTTCATACAGATGCTGTACAAGCATACGGATTAGTGGATATCGATGTCAGAGAGTTACATGTTGATTTATTAAGCGTGTCGGCCCATAAAATTAACGGACCAAAAGGTATTGGATTTTTATATATTCGTAATGACGTGAAAGTGTCTCCTCTTATTTTTGGCGGTGAGCAAGAAAGAAAAAGACGTGCAGGCACAGAAAATGTCGCTTCAATCGCTGGTTTTCAAGAAGCGGTAAAAGTAGCCCAACTTGAAAGAGATAAGAAGGTAAAAGAGTATCAGCACTATAAAGAAATATTGATCAATACACTAAAAATTCAGGAGATCGAGTTTTCCGTAAACGGATCACTTGAAAATTCTCTCCCTCATGTTTTAAACTTAAGCTTCCCAGGTATTAATGTCGAAGCAATGCTTGTTAATTTAGATTTAGCAGGAGTGGCTGCTTCAAGTGGTTCAGCTTGTACGGCCGGCAGCATTGATCCATCACATGTCCTGGTTGCGATGTTCGGTAGCCAATCCGAAAAGTTGCGAAATTCTATCCGCTTTAGCTTTGGTCTTTATAACACTGCTGACCAGATTCAAAAGGTTGCGGAGACGACAGCAGAAATTGTGAAGCGGTTAACAAATAAATAATTGCAATGGGCAAGTGAGGTGAAAGAAATTGATGAAGGATCCGAAGGACACACGTGTTGTTGTAGGGATGTCCGGTGGAGTCGATTCATCTGTGGCAGCATTATTGTTGAAACAGCAAGGATATGATGTCATCGGAATTTTTATGAAAAATTGGGACGATACAGATGAGTTCGGAGTATGTACAGCGACGGAAGATTATAACGATGTGATTCGTGTATGCAATCAAATTGGAATTCCTTACTATGCTGTTAACTTCGAAAAACAGTATTGGGACAAGGTATTCACATATTTCTTAGATGAATATAAAGCAGGACGGACACCGAATCCGGATGTTATGTGCAATAAAGAGATTAAGTTTAAGGCTTTTCTAGAGCATGCCCTTAATCTCGGTGCGGATTATTTAGCTACCGGTCATTATGCTCGTGTTGACCGCAAGGATGGAGAAGTTAAAATGCTCCGTGGTATTGATGAAAATAAGGATCAAACTTATTTTTTAAATCAACTTTCACAGGAGCAATTAGAAAAGGTAATGTTCCCAATTGGCGATATTGAAAAATCAAAGGTGCGGGAAATTGCGATGGAGGCAGGTTTAGCTACAGCTACGAAAAAAGATAGCACTGGAATTTGTTTTATTGGAGAACGTAATTTCAAAGAGTTTTTAAGTAACTATTTACCTGCACAACCAGGCAATATGGAAACTCTTGATGGAGAAGTAGTTGGCAAGCATGATGGATTAATGTATTACACAATCGGTCAACGACATGGACTTGGAATTGGTGGTTCCGGTGAACCGTGGTTTGTGATTGGGAAAGATTTGAAGCGCAATGTCTTATTTGTTGGACAAAGCTTTCACAATGAAAAACTTTATTCAGATTCCATTATTGCTTCCAGTGTAAGCTGGATCTCAAATGAACCTAAGCCAGAATCGTTTCAATGTACAGCGAAGTTCAGATACCGTCAACCAGATAACCATGTGACTGTACAAGCTTTAGGGGATGGCAAAGTAAAAGTAGTCTTCCATGAACCAATTCGTGCCGTAACACCTGGGCAAGCTGTTGTTTTTTACAATGAGGATGAATGTCTTGGTGGAGGAACGATAGACGAGATCTACAAAGATGCAGAACGACTCACTTACGTTGGCTAATATAAATTAAGGAATAAGGGTGTCCAAAAAAAGCATTGCTTTTGGGGCACCCTTTCATACGTCTAGCATCGATATTACTAAAAAACTAGAAGTGAATCATAAGAGGTGTGCTGAAGGACATGAGTATACGGTTTCAACAAAAACGGTGCTCGCGATTCCTGCGCTTGATTTCGTTTTTGCCGTACATAAGATATGCTATACTTTTGACAATGGGAGTGAAAATAATGGATAAAAACCAACAAGGTATACAATATATGCAAGAAGGAAAATGGGAAGAAGCAGCGAAAATTTTTATGGAAGCCATTGAGGAGAATCCAAAGGATGCTGTCTCCTATATTAATTTTGGCAATGTCCTTGCGGCAGTTGGCGAAAATGACAAAGCATTATCTTTTTTTGAAAAAGCGATTGAACTTGACGATCGTGCAGCAGCAGCCTATTACAGTGCGGGCAATCTTTATTTCGAAAACGACGATCTTGATGCAGCAAAAAAAATGTTTGAAAAAGCAATGCAGCAAGGTTTGGAATCCAGTGACAACTATTTCATGCTCGGCTTAACCCTTGCTCAGCTTGAACAGCCTCGTCTAGCTTTGCCATATCTTCAACGTGCTGTTGAATTAAATGCCGATGACGCAGAGGCCTGTTTCCAATATGGCCTTTGCTTGGCAGGCTTAGAATTAATCGATGAAGCGATTGCCCAATTTACAAGCTGTGTGCAATTGGATCCAAAACATGCCGACGCCTATTATAATATAGGTGTTGCCTATGGATACAAAGAGAATGGCGTTAAAGCGATGGAGATGTTTGAAAAGGCATTGGAGATACAACCAGACCATATGTTAGCAGGCTACGGTAAAAAGCTATTGGAAAAAGAGCAATAAAAAAATCTTTGCTAAATGCTTAACAGCAAGGAGGGAGAGTCTTTGCCAGAACAGGAAAAGCTGGATTTGTTTAACGAGGAAAGCAAATATATAAAAGGGAAGCATCTCGTGACCATATTCCATAATGAACAAAACCTTTATACGGTGTTGAGAATTCGTGTTGAGGATACGAATGAAAATTATAAAGATAAAGAAGCGGTTATTACTGGTTATTTTCCAAAGGTTCATGAGGAAGAAACATACATTTTTTATGGTCAAATGAAGGATCATCCAAAGTTTGGACTGCAGTTTCAAGCAGAGCACTTCCGGAAGGAGCTTCCGCAAACGAAACAAGGAGTGATCGCTTATTTATCTGGTGATTTGTTTAAAGGGATTGGAAAAAAGACAGCAGCAAACATTGTGGAAACATTGGGCGAAGATGCAATTTCCCGCATTCTTTCTCAGCCTTCCATTTTGGATACTGTCCCGAAGCTTCCTTCTGAAAAAGCTAAGGAATTATATGACACACTAATGGAAAATCAAGGTTTAGAGCAAGCGATGATTGCTTTAAACCAATATGGATTTGGGCCGCAAATCTCGATGAAGATTTATCAAACCTATAAGGAGTTAACGGTAGAGGTTATTCAATCGAATCCGTATAAGCTTGTTGAGGATGTTGAGGGGATTGGTTTTAGCCGCGCTGATGAACTTGGCTATCAAATCGGAATTTCCGGCAACCACCCGGACAGAATCAAGGCTGGCTGCTTATATGTATTAGAAAATGAGTGTATGCAAACAGGGCATGTCTATCTTCCAGCCAAACATCTTCTCGTTAGTGTGAAAAGGCTTTTAGAAGAAAATAAGCGAGATACGATTGAGTATACGGATATTTCCAATGAATTGCTTAAACTTGAAGAAGAGGGGAAAATTATCATTGAAGATAAGAAAATTTATCTTCCCTCCCTTTATTTTTCCGAAAAAGGTCTTGTTTCGAACATAAAGCGCATTCTTGAGCAAAAGGATTATGATGAACAATTTCCAGAATCTGAATTTCTTTTGGCATTAGGAGAACTGGAAGAGAGATTAAAGGTTCAATATGCGCCTACGCAAAAAGAGGCGATACAAACTGCTTTAATGTCACCGATGTTAATTTTAACGGGAGGCCCTGGTACTGGAAAAACTACGGTCATTAAAGGAATCGTTGAGCTATACGGAGAATTGCACGGCTGTTCGTTGGATCCAAAAGATTATAAGGATGAAGAACCGTTTCCTTTTTTATTGGCTGCCCCTACCGGACGAGCTGCCAAAAGAATGAGCGAATCGACAGGACTGCCTGCGGTAACGATTCATCGGCTATTAGGCTGGAATGGAGTAGAAGGCTTTAGCCGTGACGAGGACGAGCCTCTTGAAGGAAAGATATTGATTGTCGATGAAACATCAATGCTCGATATATGGCTTGCCAATCAATTATTTAAGGCACTTCCAGATCATATTCAAGTCATACTTGTCGGTGACGAGGATCAACTACCGTCCGTTGGACCTGGGCAAGTACTAAAAGATTTACTTGAATCTAAGCGAATTCCGACGGTAAGGTTAACGGACATTTATCGGCAAGAGGAAGGTTCTTCCATCATTGAGTTGGCACACAGCATTAAGCATGGGCGACTTCCAGATGATATTCTGAAGCCGCAAAAGGATCGCTCCTTTATTCGTTGTCATGCAGGTCAAATTGGTGAAGTTGTCGAAAAGGTGGCTGAGAACGCTAAGAAAAAAGGCTATACGCAACGGGATATTCAGGTGTTGGCACCAATGTATAAAGGGCCAGCTGGAATTGATAAATTGAACGAAATTGTCCAACAGATTTTTAATGATAATGATGACGGATCGAGAAAAGAATTAAGATTCGGCGATGTTAAATACCGTATTGGCGACAAAGTGCTACAGCTCGTTAATCAACCTGAAAATCATGTTTTCAATGGTGACATTGGCGAAATTGTTTCGATTTTTACAGCCAAGGAAAATACGGAAAAAGAAGATATGGTTATTGTTTCGTTTGATGGAATTGAGGCGACATATACACGCCAAGACTTAACGCAAATTACTCATGCCTATTGCTGTTCTGTTCACAAGTCTCAGGGGAGTGAATTTCCAATCGTCATTCTTCCAATTGTGAAAAGCTATTATCGCATGCTGAGAAGAAATCTTATTTATACCGCGATTACAAGAAGCAAAAGTTCTCTTATTTTATGTGGTGAAGAAGAAGCATTGCGAATGGCAATCGGAAGAGTTGATGAACAGACAAGATTAACCTCCCTACAAGAAAAATTAAAAGAGGCAATAGGGAAAAGCGATGATCCTGAGGATATGGCAGGTTCCAAGGATGTTAACCTAGAGACAAAGACAGAGCCTGTTTTATATGAAGACTCAATAGTGGATATCGATCCGCTCATTGGGATGGAAAATGTAACCCCTTATGATTTTATGGAGCTGGAGGAAATTTAGAGTGCCGAGTTGGTGCTCTATTTTTATTTTAAAGCTGAGTTAACGATTACTAATCCGATTATTTTCCACAAATATTGTCAAATCTGACATGCACTTAAGAAAACACCACATCAATGCCCTGCTCACGCCAAGAAATACATCATCTTTTGGTAAACCTTTCTTTTAATGATTCTTCATAACCTGCAGAAACTATTACTGTTCGGAAAGGTGGGATAGCTCCTGCGAACAGTATCATTATTAAAGGGTCTGCCGATCTATGTAAAGAGCTCTGGAGAAAAAAAAGGAGAAGTGTGTGATATTTGTTTAGCGGAGAATGGCGAAATTGAGGGCATCTTAGTAAAAAAGGGTGCGCTCATAAAAAAGGCATGGCTCATTCCTTTACATGCTATAGCCTCTTTTGGAACAGATGGGATTATGCTGGAAGATGATGTGAATTTCCAGCCGGTAAAAGGATCTTATCATATTCTTGATGGAAGAGAAAAACTAGTTGGAAAACCGTTATTGTCAGCTGAAGGTGAAAAGTTGGGCATTCTTCAGGATGTATATTTTCATGAGGAGCTGGGAACAATTTTAGGGTATGAATGTTCGGATGGCTTCTTTGCTGATATAACGGAAGGGAAGCGGGTTTTTAAAAGCGATGCTCCACCTAAAATTGGGAAAGACGCCATTATCGTAAATATACAATCATAATTTTAGATAAGAGGGGTCTTTTTCAATGTTTAGTTGTCCTAATTGTCAAAGTAAAGATATTGGTAAGATCGGAATCAATCAATACTATTGCTGGAACTGCTTTATTGAGTTATCTGTGTCCCAAGGCATGATCAATACGCATCAAGTTGAAGAGGACGGCTCCTTAAGTTCGCTAGACGATCTTTTCGACGAGGATGTACGTCGCTACATTCTTTAATTCATATTGTCTTGTTCCTCCCTTTGTAAAGGGGGGATTTTTTATCTCTTTCGTATATTTTCCATTGAGGCTTCCACACTAACGATAAGGAGGTAGGGGGATGGATAATCGATTGAGGTGGATTTATCGATTTACTTTTTTATTATTATTGTTTGTTCTTATCTATGTTTTTTTTAAACTAAAACCAGTTTGGCTTCCTTTTATTGATATGGTTGCGGTGATTTTTACACCGTTCATCATTTCAGCGTTTATTACTTATCTACTACATCCAATCGTGGAAAAACTTCATGAGAATTATTTTCCGCGCTGGCTCTCGATTTTAATTATCTATTTGCTTTTTTTTGGAGGGATCGCCTTTGCTATTTATAAAGGTTTGCCTGCCTTCATCCTTCAACTTCGAGATTTAGTCGACAGCGCCCCTGAATTTGCAAACCAGTATCGGAGCTGGGTTATCTTAATACAGGAGCAAACTTCCGCGTGGCCTGAAGGGTTCCAAGAGCGTGTTGATGAAGGTATTATTGCAGCTGAACAAGCGGTTGATAGAATGCTCACGAAACTTTTAGATTATCTTGTAGGAATTTTGAATTCGATGATTATGATTGCGCTTATTCCGTTTATTACTTTTTATATGTTAAAGGATGTCGACTTAATCAAAAAAGCAGCTTGGTATTTAACGCCGAGAAAATGGAGGAAAAAGGGCGTTCAGTTTTTAAAAGATGTCGATGAATCATTAGGAGGATATATTCGTGGACAAATTTTAGTAGGTGCTTCGGTTGGAACAATAGCGGCGTTCTTATTTTGGTTTGTTGATATGAAATATCCACTGCTGCTTGGTGTAATCGTAGGGATTACGAACATTATTCCTTATTTTGGACCGATTATCGCCCTTGTACCAATCACAATTATTGCAGCAACGATGTCAATGAAAATGGTCATTACCTCGGTCATTATCGTTGTTATCCTCCAGTTTTTAGAAGGGAATATATTATCACCTCTTATTGTTGGGAAAAGCCTTCATATGCACCCATTGCTGATTATGCTTGCACTTTTTGCCGGCGGCGAAATGGGTGGTATAATCGGGCTCATTCTCGGTGTGCCGATTCTTGCAATATTAAAAGTGATTCTTTTGCATTCCAGAAACCATTTTGTTCAAACAAGACTAAAGGGATAGAACCTTGTTGTGCTCCACAATATCTTTGTTTTTTCTATATGTTGAAATAAGGGAGCGAAATGACCGTGTGAAATCATGACTACTCAAAAACTCAATAGAAGTGAAAATGCGGGCAAACGTTTTTAAACGAAAAAAAGGCTATTTGTGAAAAGCAATAATCAAGATGAAAACAGACAAGGATAAAGCATTGACAAATGTAAAATTTACTCGCTATAATGCGATATAGGAATCAATAGGAAAACATGATGAAGGAAAGAAGTATGTTGCAGTCCATCTATATAGAGAGGAATTTCCTTGGCTGAAAGAAATTCTAGATGAAGGGTGACAGAAAGCTAATCCAGAATGCAGACTAATCTCTGCCGTAACCTTGCGTTAAAGGGATTTGAGAGATGAATGAGGCTTTTCATTCGTAATCAGGGTGGTACCGCGGGCATAGTCCCCGTCCCTGTTTAGGAATGAGGGCTTTTTTTATTTAGAGGCAACGTTGTAGTTGTAGATTTTGCTCATTTCATGGCGTCAGTACTTAGATGAGCATCATTTGCGATTCAGCCTAATTGTAAAAATATAAAATTGGAGGAATTATAAATGAAAAACCTTACTGGTGCTGAAATTCGCCGCATGTTCTTAGATTTTTTTAAGGAAAAAGGTCATTCAGTTGAACCGAGTGCACCTCTTGTGCCTCATGATGATCCATCACTACTTTGGATTAACTCTGGGGTTGCGACATTAAAGAAATATTTCGATGGCCGTGTGATTCCAGATAATCCGCGTATTACTAATGCGCAGAAATCAATTCGTACGAACGATATTGAAAATGTTGGGAAAACAGCTCGACACCATACTTTCTTTGAAATGCTCGGAAATTTCTCCATTGGTGAATATTTCAAAGAGGAAGCAATCGAATGGGCGTGGGAATTTCTAACGGACGAGAAATGGATTGGCTTTGAGCCGGAGCGCTTGTCGGTTACGATTCATCCAGAGGATGACGAGGCCTATGAATTATGGCATAAAAAGATCGGCGTGCCTGAAGAACGAATTATTCGTTTGGAGGGGAACTTCTGGGATATTGGGGAAGGACCAAGTGGTCCAAATACAGAGATTTTTTACGATCGTGGTGAAAAATACGGAAATGATCCAAAGGACCCTGAATTATATCCTGGTGGTGAGAATGATCGTTATTTAGAGGTTTGGAATCTTGTGTTCTCTGAGTTTAACCATAATCCAGATGGAACCTATACACCGCTGCCAAAGAAAAATATTGATACAGGAATGGGACTAGAGCGGATGGCCTCCGTCGTTCAAGATGTGCCAACTAATTTTGATACTGATTTATTCATCCCGATTATTCGGGCAACGGAAGAGATCTCGGGTGTAACATATCGTCAGCAGGAAGAAACAGATGTTGCCTTTAAAGTTATTGCTGATCATATCCGTACAGTAGCGTTTGCTGTTGGAGACGGTGCACTTCCATCTAATGAGGGCCGGGGATATGTCTTACGTCGTCTTCTTCGCCGTGCTGTTCGTTATGCGAAGCAAATTAATATTAACCGTCCATTTATGTATGAATTAGTTCCGGTCGTTGGCGAAATCATGGCTGACTTCTATCCTGAGGTTAAGGACAAAACAGAATTTATCCAAAAAGTAATTAAAAACGAAGAGGAACGCTTTCATGAAACGCTCCATGAAGGTTTAAATATATTAGCTTCTATCATGAAAAAGGAAAAAGAGAATGGAAGTGAAACCATTTCAGGAAAAGATGTTTTCCGCTTATATGATACGTATGGCTTTCCAGTTGAACTAACGGAAGAGTATGCAGAAGAAGAAGGCATGAAAGTGGACCATGACGGTTTCGAGCTTGAAATGGAAGCACAAAGGGAACGTGCACGTGCTGCTAGACAAGATGTTGATTCGATGCAGGTTCAAGGCGGCGTGTTAGGAGATATTAAAGTAGACAGCAAGTTTATTGGTTATGATAAACTACAAACGAATGCATCCGTTTTGGCAATTGTCAAAGATGGACAGCTCGTTCAAGTAGCACAAGCAGGGGAAGAGATACAGGTTATTCTCGATGAAACTCCATTTTATGCGGAAAGCGGTGGACAAATTGCTGATGAAGGGTCACTTGAAGGGAACGGACTTAAGGTTTTAATCAAGGATGTCCAAAAAGCACCGAATGGTCAAAACCTTCATCGAGCAGTCGTTGTAGAAGGAACATTAACGGAAAAGATGGAAGTCATTGCAACGGTTAATGAATTAAATCGCAATAAAATTATTAAAAATCATACAGCTACCCATTTACTGCATCAAGCGTTAAAGGATGTATTAGGGCCGCATGTTAATCAGGCAGGTTCCCTTGTAGAAGCGGATCGTCTCCGTTTTGATTTCTCCCATTTTGGGCAAGTAAAAGCGGAAGAGCTTGAGCAAATTGAGACGATCGTGAATGAGAAAATTTGGCGAGGCCTTACTGTAAATATAGACTATAAAGGAATCGAAGAGGCAAAGGCAATGGGAGCAATGGCTCTATTCGGGGAGAAATACGGTGATATCGTCCGCGTTGTTCAGGTTGGTGATTACAGCTTAGAATTATGTGGTGGATGCCATGTTCCGAATTCTTCTGTGATCGGCTTGTTTAAAATTGTTTCTGAAAGTGGAATTGGCGCTGGTACGAGACGAATTGAAGCAGTGACAGGGGAAGCCGCATATCAACAAATGAATGAGCAGATCACCGTATTAAAATCTGCCGCTGCTAAACTAAAGGCAAATCCAAAAGAGGTAGCTAATCGTATTGATGGATTGCTGCAGGAAATGAAACAATTACAAAGAGAAAATGAATCTCTTGCTTCGAAATTGGGTAATATTGAAGCTGGAAGTCTTGTTGAGCAAGTGAAAGAAGTAAATGGTGTTAAAGTTCTATCTGCAAAGGTACAAGGTGTCGACATGAATCAGCTTCGCAACATGGCAGATGACCTAAAGCAAAAGCTTGGTTCAGCGATCTTAGTTTTAGGGAGCGTAAACGATGATAAAGTGAATATCATTGCTGCTGTTACGAAAGATTTAATCGATCAAGGCTATCATGCAGGAAAGATTGTCAAGGAAGTGGCAACACGCTGCGGTGGTGGCGGTGGTGGCCGACCGGATATGGCACAGGCTGGCGGCAAAGATCCGAACAAGCTTGATCAGGCACTTGCATCTGTCGAAGAATTTGTGAAATCTTTTTGATCTTGTAGTAAAGTAGTGTAAAATGTAGGTAACAGAGTCCATATCACAATGTACGAAGGTAAATGAAAAAACGAACATCGTCTTGAAATTAAAGATTCTAGTGTTAAATTGTTCGTTTTTAACTTGAGATGTGTCATTATGAGGTTGATGCAGTATAATAGAGAAGCTCTATTTTATGCATGGTGGCTAAATTGGACGAACGAGCCTGGACAAGCAGATTGTGCACCATTTATAAGCTAATGATTTTCGGAAAAAAATCACTCTTATGTGCAAACCAACTTTACCAATGATTCGTGAAAGAAGAAAAGCGAGGTGCATACCATGAGCTCATTTGATAAAACAATGAGATTTAGTTTTCCGGAGGAGCCCTTTGAACACGACGTAAAAGAAGTTCTTTTTGAAGTGTATGAAGCTCTTCAAGAAAAGGGGTATAATCCCATAAATCAAATTGTTGGTTACCTACTGTCAGGAGATCCGGCCTATATACCGCGTCATCGAGATGCGAGAAATATCATTCGCAAGCTTGAAAGAGACGAGATTATTGAAGAACTCGTGAAATCTTATTTGAAACGTCAACGTGAGGGATCGTAATATATGCGAATGATGGGACTTGACGTCGGCTCTAAAACAGTCGGCGTCGCACTTAGTGATGAATTAGGATGGACTGCCCAAGGCTTGGAAACCATTCGTATAAATGAAGAAGAAAACGTGTTTGGTTTTGAGCAAATTGGCAAAATTATTAAAGACTACGATGTAACAAAAATCATTGTAGGCATGCCGAAAAATATGAACGGCTCGATCGGTCCAAGGGGTGAAGCTAGTCAATTCTACGGAACCGAGTTGGAGAAGCTTTATAGCATCCCCGTTGTATACTGGGATGAACGGCTAACAACGATGGCAGCTGAAAGAGTGCTTCTTGAGGCAGATATGAGTCGTAAAAAGCGTAAAAAAGTGATCGACAAAATGGCGGCTGTCATGATTTTACAAGGTTATTTAGACAGTCAAAAAAATTGATGAGGTGAAAAAATGAACCACGGTGATAATAACATTACAGTAATTGATGAAGAAGGAAACGAGCAGCTATGCGAAATCTTATTTACCTTTGATTCAGATGAATTTGGAAAGTCTTACGTTCTGTATTATCCAATTGGAGAAGATGATTCAGACGATGAGGAAATTGAAATCCATGCTTCCGCATTTGTCCCATCCGAAGACACAAATGACGGTGATCTTCAGCCGATTGAGACAGAAGAAGAGTGGGATTTAATTGAAGAAATGTTAAACACCTTCCTTGAAGAGCAGGATGATGAATAATCATTAACAAAAAGCTGGCACATGTCAGCTAAGGCATTGAGAGTATATTTATCTCAATGCTTTTTTTGTTTCTGAAGAGAATGGCGGAAACCAATTTACCTTTAGAAAGTTTGCAGTTCGGAGGATATATGTCGAGCTGGACTAGGATTACTCTCTACTTACACGTCTGTGAAGCAAGACTTCTTCAAGGGTTTCAGATTAACAAGGTGTCGCTTACTTAAATTAGTCATCAAAGAATAATTTGTGAACTTTACTTTCTTTTTTAAGGTTGTTTGCAACGCATACAAGAAGGAATATATTCTGTTCCTTCAATCACCTTTTTCTAATTCTTAATTTGTCGTTATCATTTTCTATTATTTGCTGCTCTCTTCTACAAATACTTGAAGTGAGCTATTATGAAATTGAGTAATATTAGAGTTTTTTAAATAGTCTCATAAATGATTTTCGAGTGAAAGACCAGAAAAGGATTCAATGATTTTTCTGTATAAGTTAAAAAACACTAGGTACCAATTTACTTGGGGAGACATAGGATCATATTTGTGTATAGTTGGTTAGGATATTTAAATAGATATGGGTGGAGTAGAGCATGGAAATAAAAAAAGATAAAACGCTATCTCATTTATGTTTTAGTAGTTATACGATTGGTTTTGTAATAGGTGGACTGTTCTTTTTTATTACTGAAATAAATAAGGAGTTTCAATTTGGTTTTTCAAAAGAATCTTTTTTTTGTTTACTAATTTTACTACCCATTATTTATTGGGTTTATCATTATTCTGCTATGGTGTTTAATAATCAAAACTTGAAAACTAAATTGCTTTACTTCGCTTTATGTATACTAGGTATGTTCTTCGGAATAATCTTTTTTGAATTAAGTCTGATCTAACGACCAAAAAAGTGCCAAGCTACTTAGCTTCTATCCTAGATTTACAATTGAAGAAAATCGTATGCTAATCATTTTCAACATCAATGACGACAGAACTTGTTCTACAAGCTTTAGTGAACGCAATTGCCGTGCAACAACTGAATAGCTTTTCTGATTACAGATTTCTCAATAAGAAGTTGCATATCCTTTAGGAAAGGCTATTTAAGCCTGAAAGAAAAAAGGGCGAAAAAAATATTTATGTGGGGACAGAATGTAAAAGTTGATTATATAGTAATTTAATAATGCTGAAATCGTTTTGAGGATTATTTCGTAAATATCGTCCTTTGAAAAAATCAAAGGACGATATTCTACTTCTGTAGAGGTTAGAGCATATATTCTTTTTGAACGCTACTTTTCACTTACTAAAATAATCTATTTAAAGGCAAAGTAAGAATTTATGTTACCAAATTTGTTGAGTGGAGAAACGAAATTTTACTAAAAAACTTGTAAGGATGGTTAAAACATGTTCGAGGTAATAGCTGGACTATTATTAGGTCTATATATTTTAGTATTATATTCATATAGAAGGATGGTAATAAGGGAAATAGAGTTTACAATTAATCATCTCATTAAAATAGGTAAGACTTATAAAATGATAATAGAAACAGATGAATGTGGTGAAAATTCATTTGTTAAAAAGGTTAAGTTATTTGAAGGTGAAAGAGAATTAGATTCAGAAATCTCTCAATACAAAGAATCTACATTTTTTAATTTTTTTATAGGGAAAGAAGGTTTTTATGTCTATAAATAAAGGGTTTGTCAAGAAAAGTGTGTAAGTTATTCTAGATACTTCTTTACACGATTCTTCAGGTGGTCATGAATTAACAGTTGATTCATGACCATAGCCCATTGTTGGATATGTCCGCCTTCCCATTTCTT
>NZ_JARGEJ010000580.1:0-306 GCF_029211245.1 Robertmurraya sp. DFI.2.37
TTCGTATCAAGTTCATACGTTTTATATGCCCTCTACGCGGTAATCTTAAAGCTTTTTCCCTCTGTATAAACCTCCCGAAAAAGCGTCAGAGCTGCGTTTTTCATTTCCTCTAAATCTTTACTCGTTTTAACTGCTGGACTGAAGGATTGAATGCCAAAAATTCCACGTATCCGTTCAATAATTTCTTCGCCGTTATCCCCATTTAAAACGATATACATCCGTTCTCTCTGACCTTGAACCTTAGCATTAGGAAAGTAGCTTAACGCTAGTTGAATACTTTTTTTGAGTTTTTCTACATATTTATGG
>NZ_JARGEJ010000581.1:0-306 GCF_029211245.1 Robertmurraya sp. DFI.2.37
CAATGTTCCAATAAACATAACTATCCCTTGCACTGTTTCTGTTAATGCAACGGCGCGAAATCCTACAATAATAACATACACCATCACCGAAACCGCAAAAATAAAGAGTGAGCCCGTATAGCTCAAACCTGTTAATGATTCTATCAAAATTGCTCCGCCTACCCATTGAGCTGCAATTGCTGAAAATAGAAAAATAATGATACTAATTGCAGACAAAACAACAACCCATTTTGACTGATAGCGTTCCTTCAGATTATCCACTAATGTTACTGCCTTATACCTTCTCGTCATAATGGCGAATTTTTT
>NZ_JARGEJ010000582.1:0-306 GCF_029211245.1 Robertmurraya sp. DFI.2.37
CAAATATCAAATACTTCCCGGTATTGAGGAATCACTGTGATTTTGTTTCCGCACCTCAAGCCCCACAAACCACTCTGCCGGTCATGACAGGCTTTCAAAGCAGTCCATTGTTCTTCACCGACTGGACCACCTCCTCCCAAACAAATCAAATCCCCGTTCCGAATAGCATCCAACAGACAGTTGTGTGTCATCACGACCTCCAGTTCTTCATTCCGCCTGCCATCCTCCGGCAACGGAACGGACACAGACAGCCCGTTGTTCTCCATCCGTGTCCGGGGCTGAGCATTTCCCGCCATCCGTCCTTCG
>NZ_JARGEJ010000583.1:0-305 GCF_029211245.1 Robertmurraya sp. DFI.2.37
TCCTCAAACAAGTGAAACATTATAAGTTTGAATACTTTATGTAGAATTTTACTAAAATAATCCCAAATCTAATAATAGTGGAAAAGTGAAAAAGTTGCAATGACGAGCTAAAAGAAAACATAGTTCTTTCACATTTCAATTAGGCTTTATTAATGAATTAATGTGAATTGGAAATACTATTTAAAGGGAATCTTTAATGATAGTGATATTGCATAATAAGGAGGTAAGGAAGTGCAAAAATTAAAAGAAATTATGAATGATGAAGTGGAATGTTGTACGCTACTTGATAATGTATATGAAGTGGC
>NZ_JARGEJ010000584.1:0-305 GCF_029211245.1 Robertmurraya sp. DFI.2.37
CTTTTGCATAGCTTCTTCATAAGAGTACCAGTCAGGATCAATTTCATCGGTCTTGTGTTTTATACAATCTATATGAACCTTAGAATAATAAGACCTGCCATTTCTCTTTACCCTGGGAACCGCATGGTATTTTACAAAACAAAGAGCCGCACCCTGAGTCATATTGTACATTTCCATGATTTGACTCAATGTGTAATAGTTATCAATGTCTATGACATCAAGAAGCTCAGAGAAATTTGCGTCAATAAGCTTTTTACTGTAGAAAGTATTACGCCCTTCGTAAACTTTAGGGATGCCTAATCTGT
>NZ_JARGEJ010000585.1:0-305 GCF_029211245.1 Robertmurraya sp. DFI.2.37
CTCAAGCTTTTTATCCTGTTCACTCTGTTCTAATAATGCGATGGAATTTTCAAAATAGGTAAAGTATATGTTGGAAGAGCCGACTTTCACTTTTTCAACTGTGTCTAACAATTTTAGGCCGCGTGCTTCCATTCCCTTAATAAAACGATCTCTTTCATACACTTCCTTCTCTCCAATGATATAACTTTGAGGATCTGTATTTCCTGGTACGAAATAGGCAATATCCTTCTTTCTTATTCCTTCAATCAAAGTATAAAACGGAGCATAATTGTTGCTTTCTGGTGAAACAAGCATATCTCCAGTAA
>NZ_JARGEJ010000586.1:0-305 GCF_029211245.1 Robertmurraya sp. DFI.2.37
GTCACTAAGCTGGAGCAGTTTGATTATATTGGAGCTGCTGCGGTTGCAGCCGTTATGCTTGTTATTACTCCGAGAAGGGAGTAATAACGGGGAATAATCCCAATTAGCCAGCTTTTTATTAGGAATAAACGCAGCACCTAATACCACAATCGGAAGCAGTAGCCATCCAAACATAAAAACCTCCTTATTAAATATAAGTAGCTTTCTAAATGAAGCGATAAAACAAGTTTCAGAACCTTAACATAAAACAATTGGAAGAATTCAATGAAGCACTCACTAGATGAATTATTAAAAGAAGAATACAC
>NZ_JARGEJ010000587.1:0-305 GCF_029211245.1 Robertmurraya sp. DFI.2.37
GATGAACGCTTTCGGCAAAGCGGATGACACTTTATCCATAGCAGCCAAGAGTATTGCCGAGATTATCACTATCCGCGGTACCATCAACCTGGACTTCAATGACGTGAAAACAGTACTAAAAGATGGTGGGGTAGCCATTATGAGTACGGGATACGGCAAAGGGGAAAGCCGCGTGAGCCAGGCTATCAATGATGCGCTCCATTCCCCGCTGCTGAACAACAACGATATCTTCAACTCGAAGAAGATCCTGTTCAACATCTCTTTCAGCACCAAGAGCGAGTTGATGATGGAAGAGATGAATGAGG
>NZ_JARGEJ010000588.1:0-305 GCF_029211245.1 Robertmurraya sp. DFI.2.37
CACTGGGTAGCCATTTGTCTGTAATAGTCAGTATAATCAGTTCGGGTGCGATTAATGATAATCCTAACATAGCCGGAAAAGAAATAAAGGCAGTGAAGCGGAGCATCTTCCGGAAAGCGCGTTGTTGGCGTTCCCTTTCATCCGACAAACTGGAAAGTACAGGTTGGGCCACACTGTTGACTGTTCCTGAAATTAATGAATGTCCCATATAATTCCATTTATTAGCTTGAGTAAAATAGCCTACTTCTTGTCCCGAATAGAATTTACCAAGGATAACGGTAAAGATATTATTATTGATGTGGTTG
>NZ_JARGEJ010000589.1:0-305 GCF_029211245.1 Robertmurraya sp. DFI.2.37
TTTCAAAGTATAGTTCAAGACGAGTATTTTGAAATTTTTGAACGATTTGCACAAGAACTTAAAGTGTCCAACTTTATTCTCAGGCTTATTCCGAAAAAAGGAGAAACGTTACGAAATAAATCTGTTTCTTCTAAAGAATATAAGGTATCACAAATCATGAGTGAGGGAGAACAAAAAGCTGTAGCAATGGCAGAGTTTGCTACTGATTTAGCTATGCGTGGAGACTTTAATACAATACTTTTTGATGATCCTGTAACCTCACTGGATTATAAGAGGTCGGAAATTATTGCCGTCTTGATTTACAG